>NZ_JAOARZ010000021.1:0-70414 GCF_025210255.1 Donghicola sp.
CTGCAACCAAATCGATAGCATTCCGCTTTCATGCACTATCCGTCGGGGCGTAAGTTCGCGGTTGCGAAACCAGCCCGCGACGCCCTCGGGATCAGCGGGACAGACGCCACGCGCTACAGTCTTGCCATCCCTGTCTACAACACAGATCGAAATCTCTTTCAGCGACACATCCAAACCGACATAGTATTCCATAGGTCGTTCTCCTCACGGCTTATATCCATGAGGCCAACATACCGGACCTCGTTCGCCCACGGAGAGCGACCGCCGCAATCACACCATGTCTTATGCGGGCCATACTCTTTTGGGGCGTCACGCCAGCGCAAACCGTTGCGATTGATGAAGATAATGCCGCTCAGGACCCGCCGGTCGTCGACCCGGGGCCTTCCATGTGACTTTGGGAAGTAAGGCTCCAGACGCGCCATTTGCGCATCACTCAACCAGAAAAGATCAGACATGCTCACCGCTCGTTTTCAAACGGTGAATCATGCGCGACCAACCAAATCAATGGGTCCTGACCCTAGATAAGTTCAATCGACGATGATATATCGGATATGTCTGATATGTTCTTAAATCCAATCAAGCCGTTTTCTGAGTATATTATAGACATATAGCCATCGACTTCTGCAAATTCTAAAAACTCAGCCCCAGAAATCCGGACGATATCTCCCTCTTCTATGGAGAAATCGACAATTAGATCTTTCCCGTTGCCTGCTTTGAAAACAAATATGTCTTCTCCTGCGCCACCCTCAAGTGTGTCGGCCCCTTCAGCTCCAAATATGGTATCGATGCCTAATCCACCAATCAGCGTATCTGCCTTGAGGCCTCCATCAAGATAGTCATCCCCCTTGCCTCCATTTAGGATATTTTTATCGCTATTTCCGATCAGGGTATCATCATCAGTTCCACCAATGATGTTTTCAATGCTATCGAACTGATCATTACCATAACTCCCAATTGACTGGATGGAGCGCGTCAAATTCACTCGAACGCCCAATGCCGCATTGCTAAAATCCAACCAATCACTTCCGCTTCCGCCAAAGTACTGGTCATCGCCATCGCCCACGAACGCAATGAATGTGTCTGCACCCTCGTCACCATAAACAGTATCAGACCCAGCACCTCCCGACAGAGTGTCGTTGCCATCTGCACCTTTCAAAAAGTTGTCCTGCGTATTCCCTGAGATATGGTCATTGCCGACCGTACCTGCCACGGCCTCCACTTGCTCTGCGTAAACGCTCCCAATGTTCGTTTCCTGTGCGCGCTCATCCGCAAGTGAAAAGGTCACATCTATCACCCCCTCATCAAAGCTCAGCAAATCAAAACCATCTCCGCCATACACGCGGTCGTTACCATTTCCCGCAACGAGTTGGTCGTCATCGCCTCCGGAGTATAGAAGATCATCACCACCTTGAGAGACTAGTTTATCTGCACCATCACCTGCCTCGAGAACATTACCCACGTCGCTCCCATTGATGACGTCATCTCCAGCGCCTGTAACCACATTTTCAATACTGATGAGGGTATCGGTTCCTTCACCTTCAGAGGTACCAGAATCTAGGTTGACGTACATATCCGTACCGGAGATGAAAATCGCCGAGTCGTACCCCTTACCGCCCTCCAGGGTATCGTTCCCAGAGCGGCCGTTTAAAGTGTCGCTACCACCTCTAGCGTTCAGGTAATTGTCGTCCCCATTGCCCGTAACGCTATCACTTCCACCTTGAGTCTCAACATTCTCAATATTGACAAAAGAAACCGTCAGTCGAAGCTCATCGTCATATTTTGTAATGTCTAAGTCGACCTCACGATCAACCTTTCCCAGAAATTTCAGGGTGTCAGATTCCTCTCCGCCATTAATGATCTTTTCACCCGTTTTCACGACGAAGAGATCATTCCCGCCCTCTCCCAAGATGCGCTCAACGCCGCTGCCAGCTATTACCGTGTCATTGCCTTCTCCGGCCTCTACACTATCGTTGCCTGCATGGGTTTCGATCCAATCTTCGCCCTCTCCAGCAATAATGGTATCGTCTCCGGCGCCGCCATACAGGTAGTCGGAACTGTATCCGCCTTCAAGCCGATCAGCACCACTATTCCCATTCAGAGTGTCGGAGCCGCGCTCACCAAATAAAGTGTCAGATCCGGGCCCGCCGAACAGCCTATCCTTGTCATTTCCACCGTAGAGAATGTCATTGCCACCCAGACCTGACAAATAATCAGCCTGATTTCCGCCTGTCACAGTTTCGCCGATATTTCTGCCGCTAAACGTCAACGAGAGATCCAGTTCAACACTCGCGACTTCAAAGTTAGATAATTGTCCCGAATTATCTGTCGACAAATCACTGAGGCGGATATCATAAGAGTAAAGTTTGGCTGCGGCATCAACCGTCACATCGCTATGGCCAAAGTTAACGAAATGGATGTGGTCTTGTCCACGCTGGCCATTAAGGGTTGAAAGCGCACTATTGACCTCAAAAAAATCATTGTCACTACCTCCACGAACCACTGCATCATTTGATAGAAGCTTGAAGACATCGTCTCCAATGCCGCCGGTAATAATAATATCTCCCATATCAACAATCATTTCATCGTTTCCGCGCATGCCGTGGACTCTGGTGAAATTGTTCAAAGGATCAGCGCTCATGACAAATTTGTCATCAAAATCAGATCCTTTAATCTGTTCGAATTCTTCATAATCCAGTGTAAGGAACTTGCCTGTCGCGAGCGCTTCAAGCTGATGCGTGTCAGTATTTAAAGAAAATCCCGCAGTTTCCGTGAGGTCGTCAAATTCTAGAGTGTCTGAACCAGCCCCTCCACGAAGAGTGTAATTGGAACCGTTAATTTCACTAACTATTAGCTTGTCTCTTCCAGCTCCTCCGTCGAAGAAGCCGCCATCGCCAACCCAAATTTTGTCATTTCCTGCCTCTCCCCAAACGCGGTCGACGCCTTCACCAGCATCAATAGTATCGTGACCCGCGCCCGCTTCTACGAAGTCGTGACCTAAGCCAGTTTCAATAGAATTTGCGTAACGGTTCCCAAATATGTCATCGTGCCCAGAGCCTGTTTTGACATTTTCAATAATTGAATCGTCAAAGATGTAGAGATTGTTCTTGCCCGATAGGATGCTCGAGTAACTATTTGGATTTAGGTCGACGATGTTTCTAACGTTGTAGGCATCAAAATCTCTGAGTGAAGAAACCAGATTGAGTGTGTCTGTCCCGCCCGTGTCAACTACTGTGAGAGCTGGGACTCTGTAAGAGCCAGTTTCGTCGTATGATGAATCCACCTGGACTGAAAAAATTTCGTTGATATAACTGTGCGAAACATTACCATCGAAGCCCCAGATTGTGTTATCTTCTTCTGCTGAGAACTCAATATCGTAGTGAATTTTGAGTGCGCGCAGATCTGCTTCGCGAAATGTTGCTGGAAAGCCCGAGAATTCGAAACGACTATATGGTCCCTCTCCAGGATTGACATACGACATTATAGACCATCCAACGCTGTCATTGGTAAATCTACGGTCTTCGAGTTCTAATTCACCATTATAATCTCCTAGATGACCCAAGCCCAGAAGATGTGTTAGTTCATGTATAAACACCTTTACATAATCGTTTCTTAGTACAGGATCGCTCAGAGAGAAAGCTTCTTCATCAAATAGTATCTTTGGATTGACTTGATAATATCCAGCGCTTCCAAACCATCCGAGGTCAGCTTCTGCATGCGCGAATTCCGTTCCCACAATTGCATCAACCCAATCTTCTTTGTGAATATTTACGTCTCCTTCGTCGCCGTCTGCGACGCGAAATGAGACTGTAATATTAAGAATATCGGCAACATACTTAAAAGCGTCTTTGACAATACTCTTCATTTCGGATGAAATATTATCGTCTTCATCAAAGTGAACGTTTAAGTGGTTGTTTTTAGAATGATCACCAGAGCTTGAAAAATTAAATTTGCGCCAGTGGTCATCTCCGAGATCCGTCCACGCATCATCCCAGTACTGATGACGCAGATAGTAAACAAAGTCGTCCATAGATCCGCGACGCATTTTCAAAACCTCTAACTAAGACCCTCTATAGATTATCTGATTCGAAGTGTTCTATAATATATCTTGTGTGTAGCGCCTGATATCGATCGTGTGCTTGGTGCTGATTTAAAGTGAACCCGCAGGGAATAATATTAATGGCATATTCATGTTCTTATACGCGAAGCCACCCGGAGGGATCCCGTTCCCGCCTATCTGGTCAACCTTAGATCCACTAGGAGTTTTTCGTGGCATCGCACTTTTATACTTTCAACGGTTCGGGAAACCCCCAAACACCATCATTGTTATCTGGATGTGTTTTGGCGTGTGAGGGGGGGTAGAGACGCTCAGAAATTTAATCGAGAAGGCTGTTAAGGGGGAGTGTTTTCCTGAGTATGGTGTTTGCATCCTTAAATAATTGATAGATATCAGATATATAATTGTCGTGGACAAAATACGCTCCGGCCACGCTCAACTTTGGAAGTAGATTTGCATCTTATTTTTGTCGACAATTCGAGCGGTGGAAAATCTCTTGCTCTGTCCGTCGTCACAGTTTTATGGGACAGCTGTCTATCTGATTTAGGAAAGGGTCTGACTCATCTGTTTGGTCGGACTATGCGGCGAGTTTGTGGTGAAGCAAGCGCTAGGTTTCGATGGCCTCTCGTTTGATCCTTTTTCAGCGTTTCAAGATTGTCTGTCGGCGCCCGAAGTTGAATAGCCCCGCGTTTTTTAGACGCCTTTGTTGTTCAGCTCGTGCCGCCGCTCGAAATCGATTGGCGACGGCATGCCGTTATGCCCGTGCCTACGTTCCAACGCCTGCTCGGCCACGACTTCCTTCAGATCGCGGGCCTCACGGCGAAGATCTTTCACTTCGGTGGATGTTGCCGCACGCGCCGTGGCACCGGAGAGTCGTTTCTTGCCAGCTTCGAGGAACTCCTTGGACCAACTGTAGTACAGACTCTGTGCAATGCCTTCTCGTCGGCACAGCTCCGAAATGCTGTCCTCGTCTTGCAGGCCGTCCAGCACGATTTTGATCCTCTCTTCTGCCGAATACTGTTTGCGTGTCGCTCGGCGGATGTTCTGTCGATTTCCTCCCCAGGGTCTGCTTGGTTCCGGGTTACTGTCTCTTATCCACTTCTTGGTGGTTGTGATGTACCAGAAACTCTCTCTTATCGAATTAACCGGAATAGTCCCATTGGCGCTGACGTCAGACATTTGTTAAATGTCCGAGTGGGGCCGTGGAACAACGTCTGCCGAATTTGAACGCACACCTGTGTGACTGTTCACCCGAACATCTGCGCTACGCTCCATCGACCGCATAATGGACCAATCCAATCGCGCAGCAACGCGGTTCATTCGATAGCGCGACTACAGACATCGCGATTTATGCCGTCAGTAAAACCTACAATTCATTACACGCGCTGGAGCAGTTTTCATGATCGACGCCAACATTCCTCAGTTTTCGCCCGAGCAGGTCGCACAGGGCCATCAGGTGCACGACCTGATCATCGGCAAACTGCCTGAGACGCTCCTTGGGGCGTATCAGAGCGTCTTTCCGGATTGGACAGAACTGCCGCCTGGTCTGTTCGACCAAGAGCGCACGAAGTTCGAGCGCATCATCACCGGCAACTTCTCGCAAGAGTATTTGACCGATCAGCGTGTGATCGCTCGTAACATCGCAGAGAGCGTCGACTATCGCTCTTACCTGTGGGGCTATGCATTCTACACTGGCGGCTTGGTCAAAAGCCTCGTGGCTGCGGCGGACGACAAAGAGCTTACGGCTGAAGACAGGGCTAACAAGCTCCAGACATTGCTTTGCGCGGTTTTCGTGGATGTGGGTGTGGCGATGGAGCAATTCTTTGAAAAGCTCATCAACGATGCCGAGAAACAGCGGGCAGAGTTTGATCGCCAGCGCGAAGCCGAGAGCGCCTCGGATGCCTTGGCGATGGCCAAACTTGGCGAGGCGCTGCAAGCACTGGCCAATGGTGACCTGACTTATCAGCTGACTGATGTGCCGGACAAAATCGCGGACGCCAAAAAGCACTACCAAGAAGCCACGAAAGCCATGTCTCAGGCGCTGACTGCTGTGGCTGAAACTGCAGCGGCTGTAGACGCCAACGCTGGCGAGTTTTCGCAAGCGGTGAAGTCGCTGGCAGAGCGGACTGAAGTGCAATCACGCACGTTGCAAGAGACGGCGACCTCGATGGAAGAGATCAACAATAACGTCCAAAGCAATTCTGAATTCGCAGGCCAAGCGCGCAGCGGCGCGAACGAGGCCCGCACGCTCGTCACTGGCTCGACCGAAGAAATGAGCAGCGCCCGCGATGCCATGGGCCGCATCGTCGATAGCTTCAAATCCATCAGTCAGGCGATCTCGGTGATCGACAATATCGCCATGCAAACCAACCTCTTGGCGCTGAACGCCAGCATTGAAGCCGCCCGCGCAGGCGATGCAGGGCGCGGGTTCAGCGTTGTCGCTCAAGAGGTCCGCGCCCTTGCCGCGCGATCTGCCGATGCAGCCAAAACCATCCGCGATGTTCTGGAAACCAGCGAGAAGCATGTGGAAAGCGGCGAAATGCTGCTTGGTAAAACCAACAACAGCCTCGCCATGACCGCCGAGAAAGTGTCCGAGATTGATGGTCTGATCCAAGAAATTTCGTCCAATGCGACCGCACAGGCGAGCCGGATCGAGCTGATCAACGTTGCCCTACGCGAGCTTGGCCTGACGACCCAGCAAAACCTTGACATGGTTGAAAGCACCACCAAAGGCGCTGACACAATGAAACAGCGCTCTACCCAGCTCTCCGCGCAGATCGGTCAATTCCGCGTGCAGCCCACCATGGCAGGCTATTCTGGGGCGGGGGTACGCTGGTAAAGCCGACAAAGCGAACGCAATTTTCGTAGTGCTTGCGAGGGCGCGCGCCCTTTTGCTGCGGCGATAAGCGTTCGCGAAGCCTTTGGGCGTGGCGCATTCCGCTATGTGGGCCGCTTGGGCAACAGACTGGCGCGATCGACTGTTCGGCTGGGATCAAGATATATTAATTTATGCCTCGCTCCCTGCTTTCGGCCATTTGGTGATCCTTTCCGGCGCCCAGATAACAAGCATCGTCTCAAGGAATGCAGGGACAGGACAGTCATGAGACCGGATGGTCTGGCCCTTCTTGGGTCACGACGCACCTTTGAGGCAAGCTCGCCGCAAGGCGTTCCCGGGTGATCGACAGGTCCAGGGAAAGACACGTGTCAGGTCGATCGGAAACAGAGCCAGATCACACCGAGAAGCCATGCGGCACCAAACCAGCGAATGGTTGATCGGTATTTGTGTCAAACCACCCGAGAACTGGCACCAATTATATGACTATTCGAATGAAACAGGACCGTATCGCGGGATTTTCGGCGCCAGATCGCCATCAGGAGTGTCTGCAGAACCACATTCGAACCGTACAAGGGCATCACGAGAAGCTTATTTAAGTCAATTAACCTTTGGACATTAGCTTTAAGTAAGCAGAACCGCGAAAAAACAGATTTTGATCCGTAAAGAAAAATTTACAATTCTGTTCAGAAACTGACACGTCGATCGGCGATTAGCCTCCTCAAAATACGGGGACAGCTATGCTAGAAGTCAAGGCGCTGACAAAGAAGTTTGGTAACAACACCGCGGTTGATGCGGTGTCTTTCACAGTAGATCAACCGCGCATGATCGGCATCATAGGTCGGTCCGGCGCGGGCAAGTCCACACTCCTGCGCATGGTGAACCGGCTAACTGACGCATCCTCTGGCGCGCTGATGTTCCAAGGCACCAACGTGCTGGACCTGAAGGGCCGCGCCCGCCGTGAATGGCAGTCCGATTGCGCGATGATCTTTCAGCAGTTCAATCTGGTGCCCCGCATGGATGTGGTGTCGAACGTGTTGCACGGGACATTGGGCAAGCGCTCGACCCTGTCGACCATGTTCAACCTGTTCACCCAAGATGAAATCCACAAAGCGATCGACCTCTTGGAACGCCTTGGCATTGCCGAACACGCAGCCAAACGCGCCGAGGCCTTGTCCGGCGGTCAGCAGCAACGCGTAGCCATTGCTCGCGCCCTGATGCAAGACCCCAAGATCATTCTGGCGGATGAACCCATTGCTTCGCTCGATCCGATGAATGCGCAGACCGTGATGGAGGCCCTGCGCCGCATCCACGAAGAAGACGGGCGCATGGTCATAGCGAACCTGCACACGCTCGACACCGCACGCCGCTATTGCGACCGTATCATCGGGATGCGCGATGGGCGCATGGTGTTCGACGGCACACCTGAACAACTGACCACCGGCGTAGCCCGCGACATCTATGGCGCAGGCGCGGGCTTTTCCGAGGCCGCGACCTCGACCGAAATCCGTGACCATGTCCACTCGGCCGAAGCCGAGAAGCTGATGGCCAAGGTCACGGTCTAACCCCTTTTCCCAAGTTTCATCAGCCCGTCAGGAAATAGACGGGTATCAACAGTTGGAGAGACCACGATGAAAACTTTGATCGCTGCCGTACTGGCCACCACCGCGCTTACCGGCGCTGCGGCTGCTCAGGACATCACCCAGTTCAACATCGGCATCCTTGGCGGTGAAAACGCGCAGGACCGTCTGAACAACCATGAGTGCCTGAAAAACTACACCGAAGAAACCCTTGGCGTCGAAGCCAAGCTATTCGCCCCTGCCGACTATAACGGCGTAATCCAAGGCCTGCTGGGTGGAACCATCGATATGGCATGGCTGGGGGCGTCGGGCTACGCCGCGACCTACCTGCAGGACCCCGAAGCGGTCGAGCCTGTGCTGGTCAAAGTTAACATGGACGGCTCGATCGGCTATTACTCGATTGGCTTCGCCCGCAAGGACAGCGGCATCACTTCGCTGGACGATATGGAAGGCAAGACTTTTGGCTTCGGCGATCCGAACTCGACCTCGGGCTTCCTGATCCCTTCGATCGAGATCCCCCAGTACAAAGAGGGCATCACCATGGAGTCGGGTGATTACTTCAAAGAGGTTACCTTCACAGGTGGCCACGAGCAGACCATCGTTGCAGTGAACAATGGCGACGTGGACGGCGGCGTCACCTGGGCCGACGGTCAGGGCGCATGGGAAGACGGTTACAACTCTGGCGCTCTGCGCAAAGCTGTGGACGCTGGCTTGATCGACATGAACGAGCTGACCGAAATCTGGCGCTCGAAAGAGATCCCCGAAGGCCCCGTCGTCCTCCGCAAGGACCTGCCCGAAGAGGTCAAGGCCAAGATGACCGCTCTGGTTCAGGGCATGTACGAGATGGATCCCGAGTGCACCTACAACATCGCGGCAGGTGACAGCCTGGGCTTCCGCCCCATCAGCCACGACAACTACCTGTCGATCATCGCCGCACGCGAAGCGAAATCGAACTAAGCCCTTAAACCTTTCAAAGGCCCCGTCCCCTGCGGCGGGGCCTTTGTCGCCTGTACCGGAGCCCCTCGCCATGACCTATCTCTCAACGGACACCCGCAGCCACTACGTGGCGCTGGTCCGCCGCAAGCGCCTGTATGGCGGCCTGACCCTTGGCATCTTTGCCTTGCTGATGATCAGCGGGTTCGGACTGGCAAATGACCGTAACGCGGGTGGGTTCTGGAACGGGCTGCCCAACATCTTCGACTTCCCTGCTGCGGTCTGGGAAGACACCGCCAAGCATCTGGCCGAAGTGCCTGGCCACTTGGTCACCTATTTCCCTGCGCTCATGGAAACGATCAACATCGCCGCAGTGTCGACGCTCGTGGGCGCGATCCTTGGTACGGTGCTGTCATTGTTGGCCACGCGCGGGCTGGCGCGCTGGCCTGCGATGATCCCTGTGTTTCGCCGGATCATGGACCTGTTGCGCGCCATCCCTGAAATTGTGATCGCCCTGATGCTCATCTTTGTCCTTGGCGGCGGTCCGGTGCCGGCCATGATCGCCATTGCGTTCCACACCAGCGGCGCGTTGGGCAAGCTGTTCTCCGAAGTGAACGAAAACGCAGACCTCAAGCCTGTCGAAGGCCTTGCTAGCGTCGGCGCCAAGTGGGGCCAGCGCATGTGGCTTGGCGTGATCCCGCAGGTCGCGCCCAACTACTTCAGCTACGCTTTGCTGCGATTTGAGATCAACGTGCGCGCCTCGGCAATCCTAGGCTTCGTTGGTGCGGGCGGCATCGGGTACGAGCTGAAGAACGCCATGTCTTGGGGCCAAGGCAAATACGACGAGGCCGCTGCGATCTTTATCCTGCTGTTCCTGACCATCGTTGCCTTTGACCAGCTGTCCAGCCACGTCCGCAACCGCCTGATTTCCGAAGGGGGCCACTGATGTCCACCGATGTCCTTTCGCGCGAAACCCTCTATGCCGATGCGGGCCGGATGTTCCAGCGCAAGAAGCTGATGTCCTTTGCCCTACCGGCGGTCGTTCTGGCCTATCTGGCCTATGTCTTCTTTGCCTTCGACATCCTCGGGCTGGCTGAACGTGCCCGTTGGGACAACGCACAGACGCTGATGTCGGACACCTACAGCTACAAAACCCACGTCACCCGTGACAATCGAAATGGCGAGGTCACCGTCGCGATCGAGGGCGAGCGCAAAGGCACCTATGACACGGGTTCCGCGCCGGATTGGGTTGACCTAAACGGTCAAACCACTCGCATCGACCTTGGCGGCGGCCAGATCGTCACCTTCTTGCCGAACAACGCGCTGCGCTTTGATATCCCCAGCTATGGCGTGATCGAGGCAGCCATGGTCGGCCGCAGTATCGAGAGCAACCTGACTGGCGAGCTACCTGACTGGATTTCGTCGTCTCGTTCGCGGCTGCAAATCACCACCGATGAGGGCCGCGTATCCCTGACCCGGAACAAGACCGAGGCGTTCAACTACTTTGTCGGTTGGGAGTTGTTCTGGTTCACCCTCGACAGCCCCTACCACGGTCACAGCCTGTTCCAGATCCTGTTCGGCGACCGGATCGTAGATGGTCAGAGCAACCTTGGGGGCGCGTGGCATGATTTCTGGTACAATCCCATGTGGCACCACAACATGGTGGCTTGGGCGATTTTTGAAACCATCCTCATGGCTTTTCTAGGGACCTTTGGTGCAGCAGTTGTCTCCCTGCCTCTTGCCTTCCTCGCGGCCAAGAACTTTGCCCCGCTGATGGCCGTGCGGTTTGCGCTGCGCCGTGTGTTCGACCTGTTCCGTGGGATTGATGGCCTGATCTGGACCATCATTCTGGCCCGCGCCTTTGGGCCTGGCCCCATGACCGGGGCGCTGGCGATCCTGCTGACCGACACAGGATCGTTCGGCAAAATGTTCTCGGAAACACTGGAAAACGTGGACAGCAAGCAGATCGAAGGCGTCGCCTCGACAGGCGCAGCGAAGACGCACACTTACCGCTTTGGGGTCATCCCGCAGGTCACACCTGTGTTCCTGTCTCAAGTCTTGTACTTCTTTGAATCCAACACCCGCAGCGCCACCATCATCGGCGCGATCACCGGTGGCGGCATTGGCCTGCTACTCACCCAAGCCATGCTGACCCAGAAAGACTGGGAAGAGGTCACTTACTACATAATCCTCGTTGTGCTGATGGTCATGCTGATGGACACGGTGTCGAGCTGGCTACGCAACAAGCTGATCAAGGGCGAGTGATGCCGCGTCTTGGACCTGAGCCCTTTATCCACCCTGATTGCGAGATCACAGGCTCCAGCTTTGGCACCTATGTCGAGATCGGCAAAGGCAGCCGTCTGAACAATGCTGTTTTTGGCGACTACAGCTATTGCGACCGCTACGCCGATATTGCCAACGCGCGGATCGGTAAGTTCGCCAATATCGCGGCCTTCAGCCGGATCGGGCCGACCGATCACCCGATGGCGCAGGCTTCGCTGCACCACTTTCTCTATCGGTCTGACGATTACTGGGAGGATGCTGAACGAGACGAGGCATTCTTTGATCATCGTCACTCGCGCCTCGCTCATATCGGGCACGACACGTGGATCGGCCACAACGCGGTGATCAAGCCAGAGGTGATTATCGGGCACGGCGCGGTCGTCGCCGCAGGCGCGGTGGTGACCAAGGATGTCGCCCCCTACACCATCGTCGCCGGACTACCCGCGACACCGATCCGCAGGCGGTTCGAAACACCAATCTCCGAACGCCTGATGGAACTGGCATGGTGGGACTGGCCGCATGAGGCGCTGCGCGAACGGCTGCCCGATTTCCGCAGCTTGCCGATCGAAGCTTTCCTCGAGAAATACGCCTAATCGTTCGCCAGCGTCAGCGCCACGCGATCGCCGACAAAGCAAGTGATCCCACGCTCGATCGGCACCCCGTCGAGTGTGGTGTTCAGCCCCACGGTCCGCAAAATCGGCGCGCCCTCGCGGATCCCTAGCAAGGCGGCTTGGCCCGCATCCGCAAGCTCTGCGGTAACTCGCGTGTCGCGGCGCACGTAGTCCTGCACCCCAATTCGGCGTAGGGCCTCGGTAACCGACGGTATTTCTGCCAGCGCCTCTTGCAGGCCCTCCAGACGGGTGATCGGAAAAACACTGACGAACTGCGCCACTGGCGTATGGCTGGACAGAGACAATCCCTCGCAGACCAACACCGGGTCGGTGGGGGACAGGTCCAGCGCCTCGGCTTCGGTGGCGTCGCAGGGGCGTTGCTCCAGCCGCAGCATTTTGCGCGTCGGCGTCCGGCCAGAGGCGCGGATATTCTGGTGAAACCGCACGCGGCGTCCCAGCGGATAATCGGTCGGCGCCGTCTCGACATAGACGCCAGAGCCGCGCCGCGACCGGACCAAGCCGCGCTCGGCCATATCGGTCAGGGCGCGGCGTACAGTGTGACGGTTCACCCCGAAACGGGCGGACAGTTCCGCCTCGGTCGGCAGCTTGGTTCCTTCGGGATAGTGGCCTGCCGCGATCTCTTGGCCAAGGGTTGCAGCGATGGAATTCCAGACGGTTGAGCGGGTCATTCACCAAAACTTCACAAACAGAGACTTGCCAGTATGAGTGGCCAGTCGGTATGATTTGTATAGTTGTATAGATAACTTCAGAGTCTGTCTAATGTCAAACCTCGATCCTGCCCAAGCGGCCCGCCAAAGCCGCATGAGCCTCTTGGCCAAGTCCGAGCCCAGCCGTTTGGCGGCACTCTTTTCTGCGCTGGCTGATGTGCCCGCACACACATGGCTCCGCACGCCCGAGGTTGGCGCTGTCATGGTGCGCGGCCGCATGGGCGGCACTGGCGCGCCCTTTAACCTTGGGGAAATGTCGGTGACCCGCTGCGCCTTGACCCTGCCCACGGGCGAGGTCGGTCATGCCTATGTCCAAGGCCGCAACAAGGACCACGCGACACGCGCCGCACTGGTGGATGCGCTGATGCAAACCGCCCGCTCAGACGAGGTGCAGGCCAACGTTCTAGACCCACTGACCGAAGAGGCCGCGACCGCCAAAACCGCTCGCGCTGCCAAAGCCGCCGCCACAAAGGTCGAGTTTTTCACCATGGTTCGCGGAGAGGATTGATGACCCAAGACACCCTGACCGGAGGCTTCACCGAAGCGCCCCAGCAATCCGCCAGAGCGTTTCGCAGCCTGATGAACGCCCTCGCCCGCCCCGGCACCATCGAAGAGATCACTGGCGGCACGGGCCCAGCGCCCCTGTCCGCCGCAGCCGCGACCACCTTGCTCACTCTGTGCGATGGAGAAACACCAATCCATTTGGCGGGCGGCCACGACACCGATGCGATCCGTCAGTGGATCGCCTTTCACATTGGCGCGCCCATCTGCGCCCGTGATCAGGCGATGTTCGCTGTCGGCACGTGGGGCTCTCTGACCCCGATCACCGATTTCCCCATTGGCACGCCGGAATACCCCGACCGGTCGACCACCTTGATCGTGGAAATGGATGCACTGTCTAACACAGGCGCGACACTCACTGGCCCCGGCATTCAGACAACCGCACAGCTGTCCCTGCCCGAAATCGCCGTGTTCCAGCAGAACCGAATGCTCTTTCCCATGGGCGTGGATTGCTACTTTACCGCAGGCACCCGTATCGCGGCCCTACCGCGCTCGACCAAAGTGGAGGCGCACTGATGTATGTGGCCGTAAAGGGTGGCGAACGCGCCATCGACAATGCACATGACTGGCTGGCCGAGGAACGGCGCGGTCCGACCGACGTTCCTGAACTGTCGGTGGACCAGATCAAAAGCCAGATGACGCTCGCCGTAAACCGCGTGATGGCCGAAGGCTCGCTCTATGATCCCGACCTCGCCGCGCTCGCGATCAAACAGGCGCGCGGCGATCTGATCGAGGCGATCTTTCTGATCCGAGCCTACCGCACCACCCTGCCGCGCCTTGGCCACTCGCGGCCCGTTGAAACGGACAAAATGGCCTGTGACAGACGCATCTCCGCCACGTTCAAGGACGCGCCTGGCGGGCAGGTTCTTGGCCCGACCTTCGACTACACCCACCGCCTCTTGGACTTCAAACTCGCTGCCGATGGCGAAACGCCAGAAGCCGCGAGCGCTGACCCGCTACAGGGCGACATGCCCCGCATCACGGAATTCCTGAAACGCGACGGGCTGATCCAGACCGAAGCGCCTAGCGATGAAACCCCGCGCGACATGACCCGCGAGCCGATGGAATACCCCGCCGGTCGCCCTCTGAGGCTGCAAGCCCTGACACGTGGCGACGAGGGCTTTGTCCTTGGCATGGCCTATTCGACCCAGCGCGGCTACGGGCGCAACCACCCCTTTGTGGGCGAATTGCGCATCGGTAAAGTTGCTGTCGAAATGGACATCCCCGAACTTGGCTTTGCGGTCGAGATCGGCGAAATCACCCTGACGGAATGCGAAACCGTCAACCAGTTCCACGGCTCCAAAACCGAACCGCCGCAGTTCACCCGCGGTTATGGCCTTGTCTTTGGCCAGACAGAGCGCAAAGCGATTTCCATGGCACTCGTCGACCGCGCCCTGCGGTGGGAGGAGCTTGGTGAAGACAACCTTGGTGCCCCCGCGCAGGACGAAGAATTCGTCCTCAGCCACGCGGACAACATTCAGGCCACAGGTTTCCTCGAACACATCAAGCTGCCGCATTACGTGGACTTCCAGTCCGAATTGGAACTGGTCCGCAAAATCCGCAGCGAAGCGCAGGCCAGCACCCTGAAGGAGGCGGCAGAATGAGCGACCCAGCCTATAACTTTGCCTATCTGGACGAACAGACGAAACGCATGATCCGCCGCGCGATTCTAAAGGGTATCGCGATCCCCGGATATCAGGTGCCCTTTGCAAGCCGCGAAATGCCCATGCCCTATGGCTGGGGCACAGGCGGGGTGCAAGTCTCGGCCGCGTGTCTGGTGCCCGAGGACACGATGAAAGTGATCGACCAAGGCGCGGATGACACCACGAACGCTGTCTCGATCCGCAAATTCTTTGAAAACACCGCAGGCGTGGCAACCACGGAAAAGACCCGCGAAGCGACCGTCATCCAGACCCGCCACCGCATCCCCGAAGAGCCTCTGACCGAGGATCAGATCCTTGTTTATCAGGTGCCGATCCCCGAGCCACTGCGGTTTCTGGAGCCTCGTGAGACCGAGACCCGCAAGATGCACGCGCTAGAAGAATATGGCCTGATGCACGTTAAGCTTTACGAAGACATCGCGCAGCACGGCAACATCGCCACAGCCTATGCTTATCCGGTGCAAGTCGAGGGCCGCTATGTCATGGACCCCTCGCCCATCCCGAAATTTGACAATCCAAAGCTCGAAATGGCCGCGATCCAACTGTACGGCGCAGGCCGCGAACAGCGCATCTATGCGATCCCGCCCTACAGTCAGGTCGTCTCGCTAGATTTCGAAGACTACCCCTTCGAAGCGTCCAAGGCCAATTACCCCTGCGATCTTTGCGGGGCCGAGCACACCTATCTGGACGAGGTGATCATCGACGACGCGGGTGGGCGGATGTTCGTTTGCTCTGACACTGATTACTGTGGCGAGCGGCAGGCCGAGGGCCACCGAGGCCGCCTGTCCCCCGAACTGGAGGCTGCCCAATGACCCCGCTTTTGTCCGTCCAGAACGTGGCGAAATACTACGGCGCGCGCGTCGGCTGCGAGGGCGTGAATTTCGACCTCTATCCCGGTGAAGTCATGGGGATCGTGGGCGAATCCGGCTCTGGCAAGTCCACTCTTTTAAACTGTCTGGCGGGGCACTTGGCCCCCGACGCGGGCAAGGTCCTGTTCGACACCCGCGCAAACGGGATGCAGGACACGGTCACCATGTCCGAACCCGAGCGCCGTATGCTAGGGCGCACCGATTGGGCCTTTGTTCACCAGAACGCCCGCGACGGTCTACGTATGTCGGTCTCGGCAGGCGGTAACGTGGGTGAGCGGCTGATGGCCGTGGGTGCACGGAACTACGGCGACATCCGCGAACAAGCCATCGATTGGCTGGGAAGGGTCGAGATCGCCGCCGACCGCATCGACGACCGCCCGCGCCAGTTCTCGGGCGGGATGCAGCAGCGTTTGCAGATCGCGCGCAACTTGGTCACTGGTCCGCGACTGGTGTTCATGGACGAACCGACAGGTGGCCTTGATGTCTCTGTCCAAGCGCGTCTGCTGGACCTGCTTCGCGGTTTGGTGCGCGAAATGGGCCTGTCCGCGATCATCGTGACCCATGATCTCGCGGTTGTGCGCCTGCTGGCCGACCGACTCATGGTGATGAAATCCGGTCAGGTGGTCGAAACCGGCCTGACCGACCAAGTGCTGGACGATCCACAGCACGCCTACACCCAGCTTCTGGTCTCTTCGGTTCTACAGGTGTGACATGATCTGCGTTGAAAACCTTTCCAAGACGTTCACTCTGCACAACCAAGGCAGCGCCGTCATCCGCGTGATGGAGAACGCAAACTTCACCGTTGCGGCTGGCGAGTGCGTGGCCCTAGTCGGCAATTCAGGAGCGGGCAAGTCTACTCTGATGCGCATGATCTACGGCAACTATCTGGCCGCAAGCGGGCGCATCATGGTAGGCGATTTAGACGTCGCCATCGCCGAGCCGCGCGAGATTCTGGACCTGCGCCGGAACACGTTGGGATATGTCAGTCAGTTTCTGAGGGTGGTGCCCCGCGTGGCCACACTTGATGTGGTCGCCGAACCCTTGCGTGCGGTCGGCGTGGATGAGGACGCCGCTTATGCCCGCGCCCGTCACTTGCTGAGCCGCCTGAATATCCCGGAAAACCTATGGTGGCTGTCGCCGACGACCTTTTCCGGCGGCGAGCAGCAGCGCGTCAACATCGCGCGCGGCTTCGCCCACAACTACCCGGCGTTGCTTTTGGATGAACCGACAGCATCACTCGACGCGACAAATCGCGAAACGGTTCTTTCCCTGATCGAAGAAGCCAAGACAGGGGGCGCCGCGATCGTCGGTATTTTTCACGACGCGCCCGCGCGTGACCGTGTCGCCGACCGTGAGATCGACGTTTCAACCTTTACCCCGAAGTGGGCCGTGTAATGGCGGGGCGGCTGTTTGCCATCGTGGGGCCTTCGGGCGCAGGTAAAGACACTTTGATTGAGGCAGTTCGCGCCCGCTGCCCAGATCTGGTGGTGACCAAGCGAGTGATAACGCGCCCCTCGACCGCAGGCGGCGAAGACTTCGAGGGCGTCACCCAAGAGGAATTCGACAATCGCCTGCGCGCAGGTGCCTTTGTTATTCATTGGGTGGCCCACGGATTATCCTATGGCATTCCGGCATCCATAAAAAACGATTTGGCGGCGGGACGTACGGTGATTTTTAACGGCTCTCGGGCAGCGCTCGCCAATGCGCATTCCCAATTTCCAGAGCTACAGGTCATCCTAATTACCGCCGAACCAGAAGTGCTGGCAGAACGCCTGACGGCCCGTGGCCGCGAAACCAAAGAGGACATCCTAAGTCGCCTGCACCGCGCAGATCTTTCCGTGCCGAATTGCTTGCCCGTGCACCGGATCGAGAACAATAGCGCCCTTGAGGATGCCGTTCATCAGCTTGTTACGCTCATTGGCCAAGAGGCATCCACCTGCCCCACATCGGGGAATCTGTTATGAGGACCAACATGACCGACACTATTTTTACGAATGCCCGCATCGTTCTGGACGACGAGGTCATTACCGGCTCCGTTACCCTGCGCGACGGACGCATTCACGGGGTCGATCAAGGATCCTCTAGGATTTCAGGCGCTATCGACTGCGCCGGCGATTTGTTGATCCCTGGACTGATAGAGTTGCATACCGACAATCTGGAACGGCACATGGAGCCCCGTCCCAAGGTCGACTGGCCTCACGCCGCTGCTATTTTGGCTCACGATGGCGAGTTGGCATCTGTCGGTATTACAACGGTATTTGATGCAATGCGTGTGGGTTCAATTCTATCCGGCAAGAGCCGCTACAACGAATACGCACGCAAGGTGACCACAGAACTTATGGAGTTGCGCAGCTCTGGCGCACTTAGGATCAGTCACTTTCTGCATTTGCGAGCCGAAGTCTGCTCTGAAACACTCGAGGCCGAGATGGCGCTCTTTGGTCCTAAAGACCGTGTCGGCCTAGTTTCGCTCATGGACCACACACCTGGCCAGCGCCAGTTTCGTGACCTTTCCAAGCTGCAAGATTACGTTCAAAAAAAGCACGCGATGACAGACGCCGATTTTGACGAACACGTCGCCCATTTGCGGAGTTTGCGCGCCGATTTTGGTGACCACCACGAGGCTGTGGCTGTCGCCGAAGCCAAGCGATATGGCGCGGTCCTAGCTTCGCATGATGACACGACAACAGATCATGTCGCCGTGTCTGCTGGCTATGGCGTCAGGGTCGCCGAGTTCCCCACCACGGTCGAAGCCGCAACTGCCTGCCACGAACGTAACATTGCTGTGATGATGGGAGCACCTAACCTAATCCGGGGCGGCTCTCACTCAGGCAACGTGGCCGCGCAAGAGTTGGCCGAGAAAGACCTGCTGGATATTGTGTCCTCGGACTACGTGCCCTCGGCGCTGATGACCTCGGCCTTCTTGCTTTCGCAATTATGGGGCGATCTACCACGTGCAATTGCCACAGTCACCAAGACGCCTGCACAGTCTGTTGGCCTAACGGATCGTGGACGGATTGCAGAAGGCCTGCATGGCGATATTGTTCGAATTCACGTGCTCGATGACACGCCAGTAATACGCGGAGTCTGGAGTCATGGTCGACAAGTCGGCTAGCAATAGCAGCTTGCGGGGGGTGTCTTAACGCCCAATTCAGGCCCGCTGACCGGGCCATCCGGTCAGCGCTCTTCTCACCGTATTCAGCGACGGTCTTGACGCCAATCACCTACACCATCGGCGGCTAAGCCGATCATCTCCCGCAATAAATCTGCATCATTGCTCTTTTCCACAAGCGCAGAGGTCCATCATGGGCTAGTTCATTGAGTGTCGTCCTTGGTTTAGGTGAGTGTTGAACCCCGACCCTACCAAGAAACCCGATGACCACCTGAGCGACACGACTTCTGTGGACGTCACCGTTACCGGCGGCCTGGGTGGCATCTCCCAATCAAAATTGGTGCGTCTCTGAGTGGTTTATTGGTCGAAACGTAAATCGATCAAATGGGGGTAATGATCGGTTGGCCATTCTCCTAAGAATTGCTGCCTAATCACAGTTGGTTGGCTCGCTGTCTGTACATCGCCGATCCAACCTATATGGTCGATCGCGCCGAAAAGGTTGAGGCCTCGGTTAAAGTGATAGGTTGCGCCTTCGACTGGGGCAAACGTGACGCCCTCGGCCTCTAAAATCTGGAGCGTCGTGTCGCCGAGACGCGCATTCAAATCCCCCATAACGAGGATCGTTTCCCCGGCTGCAACCCAAGGCCTGATGCGTTCGGCCACAAGTGCGACTGACTGTAGCCTGTTGCTGCGACTGGAAAAATCAGTGTGGATGTTCACGGCGCGAAACTCAGCGCCTGCTTCGCGATCCTCAAATGCGGCCCACGTCGCGTAGGCCGGATAAGACCCATTGAAGGTCCGCGAATACAGTGTTTCGGGCGTGTCAGAGAAGAAGAACCAGCCTTGATCGGTCATGCGGAGCCGGTCCCTGCGATAGAGAAAAGGCTGGGTATTGGGAAAAATCGCGGGGTCGCCAGAGGCTGCGGCAGTAGCCTTCGGATTGTTGGCGAGCAGGTAATCCAGCGTCAGATTTCCTTGGGTTTCCTCAGGACCAGAATGGCTCTCCATTTCTTGAAAGGCCACCAAGTCAGCTGCAATATATTTGAACGCCTCGTCCAAAGGTGCTTTGCGCCGGTGCCAGTCTGCGAGCGACCATGGCCCTGTCTCGCGCCGTACCGAGATGTAGTGGACGTTGTAAGTGGCTACGCGCAGAGCTTTTTCATCCTCGGGTGGCAGGGGGTCTGTGCCCGAGTTGCGGTAAATCTGGGAACAGGCGAGCAATGCAAGCAAGGCCAGGAAGCCTGCAAGGGCTTTGGATACTAGTTTGACGTAGGCCACCGAATTCCCTCCTTAACGGGCCAATGGGACTCTTTGGACTACTCTAAAGGACTTCCAACTCGCTGAACTGATAAAAGGAGGCTCCACCGATCATTTTAACGGAGTGATTTGCGGCTTTTGTTTTTGAACATCAGTTCCGCTATCGGGTTCTGCCCATGTAACGCGAAGATTGACGGAACACTGCCCATTCTCGCGTGCTGCCTTAATACGTAGATTGACGAGATTGCCAGTTTGCAAAACCAGTTCATTCTCTTCATCTGACAGCGTCATCTCACCCTTCGCAAAGCCCTTCGAAAGAGCGTTCAATAGGGTTTTCACGGTCTTTGCATCCTGAAGTGACTCGTGGATAAAGCGCGCGTCGCTTTCGGCCATAGGGGCTCCTGCTTTCAATTCATCCGCTCGGGCGCGAAATGTTTGGCCCATGGGTAATCCCTACTAAGACCGATCACATCTCCTGTTGGAAAGATCAAGGTGGCACCGGTTCCGATCCCATCTAGCCCCTCTAAAGCGCGCGATGTGCGGTCCAAGGTGATGTCACCTTCCAGATGCAACAGACCCTTTTTGGCACAGAGGCGTTGGCCTTCGTGGTTATTGACATGTCCTTGAACAACCATGTGCAGACCCGCTTGATGTAATGCTCGCACACCGTGATCCGTGAGTGCACAATCGGTTCCACGGTATTTCGTGCGCACGAGATTAGCGAGGGGACCAAAATAGAAACCCAAGGTCGCGGCGTCCGCCCCTGCGCGGTATTCCGCATTCACGGCTTCGATCCCGTTGGCGGCCAGTGCATCACACATGGTGTCGCACAAGCCCGCATGAACAAAGAGCAACGAACCGCTTCGCGCCACAACATCCATGCGCTGGTAGAACCACCCGTAATGACTGTCAGGTTCGAAAAAGATCTGGTGGCACTTGCGAAGCGAGACCAGAAGTTCGCGGTACGACAAACCAATCCTCAGCCTGTCAGTGTCGAATTTCGCTAGTTTCTCTTCTAGCTTGTGAACCTCTTTGCGAATGGCCTTCTGAGGCAGCTCTGCACGGGCAGCTTGGGAAAACCGCTCGGACCAGTTCTCGCGGGGCAAAAGCCGAGCTCGACACGTGGCTTCATCGGGGACCTTTGCCAGATCTTCGTCGGTAACAAAACGCCCCAAAACCTCTTGCAAAGCTGGCAGGATTTTGCGGCCCATGCGGACGAAAAGATGTTCATTCAGTACGGTGCGCTCTCCTTGGACAGAACCGATGGCCATGCGCATGCGTAGATCATGGTTCCCGGCAAGGATCTGGACGTGAGCACCCGCATCAATCACATCAGCGATCGCGTCCAAGAGCGCCAGATTACTCGGGCCCTTGTCCAGACTATCACCGCCCAAAATGATGCGTGCCTGCTGGCCGAAGGGGGTGAGCGAAATCCCATCCCGATCGCGACGGATGACACCTGCGGCGATCAGGGAACGCAAGAACCCCTCAGCATCTGCATGGGGGTCAGAGACAAAAACAATGGGTCGATCGGGCCAGTGCCATCCCCCGTGCATACGAGCATTTGCCAAGCATGATGCAATTTGTTCTGAACTGGCCTCAGGCCAAGGTCCGAGCGTACGAGGCAGATCCCCGAGGCACGCATCCGGATCGACGATTGGCGGCAAAGAAAATCGATGGCCCAACGCCGTGCTAAGTTCAGTCATCCCTGCCCCTCCGCGTCTTATCTTTGACCTGACGTTCGGAAAAGCGGGATCAATCCTTTGGTTCGTCCTTCGGGGAACGGACCTTCCACGCGCCGGCCAAGTGACACCATGTACCATCGCTTTGATGACAGATGAGTGACGGTTGGGCGTGAAACATGGAATATGCTGCAATATTTTCTTGGTTCAGAATACCTAGATGGTAGCAAGCGTGACGATAGGATGCGCCATGCCCAACGAACACTGTCACCTGGCCTGGCTCTGCGGTTTGGGAAATGTATGTGGCCACGCGTGCCCCGGATTGCATCAGGCTTTCTGCCCCTTCGAGCGGCAAACAAAAGTCGCTGTCAGACTTCCAACCTACGGGTGGCGCATCATATCGAGGATCATTGCGCAGGGCGTCCTCAACCTCAGCGACCGTCAGGTTTGCAGCGCTGCCGAGGCTACGCTCACCCAACGCCGAAGTTTCATGGATGCTATCAACCCGCAGGTTCGACTTCTGAAGTTCATCCGCCAGAACATGCGCGGTCTGCCACGCGCGCAGTTGCCGCGAGCTATGGAGCTTTGGCGACAGGTTCAGACCGAACTTGCCAATCATTTCCTGTAGCAGAGCTGCGCCTGCTTGAGCTTGAGCAATCCCCCGATCGGTCAATGCCCAAGGCTGCCGTGCCGAAGGGACACCCTTGCGCTGATGGTAGTCGCCGTGGCGCAGAAATGCGACGTAGCGCGGTTCAGCCATCGAAGAGTTCTCGCCCTGCTAACGCGATCCTGTCAAAGTCGATCTTGCCCGAGACTTCGCAGACCCGCACACCCTTCAGCGCTTGTAGATAGGAGGCAGGATCGGGTGTATTGCCGTTCGGTTCGAAGCTGCCATCAGTCTTCTGGTAGAAAGGGCCAGGGCTTTTCATAATCGCTTGCAGCAGGTCCGGCCGAGAGACGAGATCGACTTCGCTGATCTGTGTGTCCTGTTCTGCCGAGTGGCTCCAGTTAAGAACCCAGAAATCAGTCATCAAGCCATCGAAGCGTACCCGCCCTGCTCCGTACACGTCTCTGATCACCAGATCATGTTTTTCTTCGAGCGCCCACAAATCGGCAGGCGCCATGGCCTTCAACTCGGCGGTCCGGGCTTCTGTCAACAGGCCTGCCAGGCGCGGATTACCTAGGATCGTGCCCGGATTGATACGTGGCTGCTTCGGTATCCCAAGGGCCTTAGCAGGCGCACCCCCTTTAATCAAAACGCGGTCGTTGCTGAGGAAAGACAGCCCGTCGGTGTCCATCAACCGTAGGATAGATGTCGACTTCCCCCCGCCTGATAGGCCCGAGATTGCCAGCGTCCGTTTCCCATTCGTGACTGCGGCGGCATGCGCCAGCTGCCAGCCTTCGCGCAACGCAATGTTCAGAGCCTGCGTGTTGATGAAGTTGATAACGGTGCTCTCGTTTTGCTCTAGCGGGCCAAAGGCCACTGCGTGATCGAACGACTGATAAAAGGTCACGCCGCTGCGCACTTTGTGGATTAGACGCGCGCCGTCCAGATCGCAAACCGCATCCTTGCGACCCACCTTGCCTCCATCGCGCCGCCAATCAGTCCACGCAGGCTCTGGCGTCAGTTTCTGGTCAGGCAAAAGGTGCACCGTGATCGCGCCTGCCTCATCGGCCAAAGCGTCGTCGAAATAGGCCATCAAGCGATCGCACAAAGGCTGCGGACACAAAACCTTGACCCCAATCCCGCCGACCTTGAGCGCGAACCCTTCGTCTCCGGCCGCCGAGAGATCAAGCTGCGCCAGCACATCCCCAGCGCTCAGTTGGGCAGTCGTCATGCAGATACCTCGGAGATCACGTGCTCGGCCACCAAAGCCGCCGCATCGACCCCACATCCTTTCAACGCGCCGGAATAGCCTCCGAAAGCCGAGACTTCAAAGACAATCGGCCCCGTCGGCGTCAACGCAATATCAACAGTGGTGAAAGTCAACCCAAAGGGCTGTTGCGCACGGCGGCCCAATTCGATGAGCTCTGGCGAAGGCTCGTATGGTGCATATTTGCCCCCAGAACGGATCGTCGTGTTCCAGCTGTCATTCTGACTGACGCGCGCATAAGTGCACAGGTACGAGCCGTTCAGAAAAACCATGCCGAGATCGTGTCCGGACAAATCCGCCTTGGCCTGAATGTACATCATAGGATTAGCGGCTTTGAACGTTGCGATTTGCGCCTCGGCATCGGGGGCGTCGGCATCCAGCAACACCATCCCTCGGGCCTTTGTCGAGAAGAGCGGCTTGAACACGGCAGACCCATAGCGGTTCAACGCTGCACTGGCTTCCTCGACGTTTTCGGTGATCGTCGTCGGCGGCATCGGCAGCCCCGCATTCGACAGGGTCACTGTGCAGGCCAAGCGATCCATCAAGCGGATAACGCGTTCCGCAGGACTGAAGACGCGAACCCCTCGCGCCTCGGCCACGCGGAGCATTTCCAGCCGGTCCAGCGCATCGGGGCTGTATGTCTCAGCTGCCTTTTTCAAAACCAGACCATCAAGTTCACACAGATCAAGCTCGCCGCACATGAGTGCGCGCGTCTGCAAATCAAGGTGAACGTCCGCCATGTCGATCACATTCCGATAGCCGGTACGCTCAGCGAAAGCATCGGCCAACGCCTCGGTCGACCATTTTCCCGGCGTGCCGATCACGCCTATGCGTTTAGTCATTGAAGAGTTCCCTTATGGGCAGTTTGAAACGCGCCTCGCGCCCCTCGGGCACGGCCAGCGCAGTCTCGAGGATATAGCGGGCGCGCAGCAGCATCCGTCGCGCATGGTTCTGATCGACGACAAAGCGGGTTGAGCTGGCGAACGACCGCGCCAACCCCAAGGCAAGCCGATAGTCGTAGGTCGCATCTTTCCGCCGGCGCGCGAATTTCGAAGCCATTTGGTGCATCTCGGTCGCAACGCCGGCGATGCGCTGGCGCGTTGATTGGTCCAGCACCTGCAGCCGGTAGTTGGACACCATGAAAACTGAAACATCCTGCACATAGTCCATGTAGCGCGAGCGATGTAGGTCGATGAAACGGATCTTGGCGCTGACAGGATCATAGATCACGTTGTCCAGATTGAAGTCACCGTGGATGTAGACCGAGAAAGGCGCGGATAGCCGCTCCTCGCGACTTGCCGCTTGGGCGATCAGTTCATCAAAGCAATGTACGACGCAGCCATTCACATTCTGCGCGGCTCGCGCGAACCAAGGGTGCAGGCGATAGACGTCTTTCATCCGCTTTGATAGTTGATCCATCGCTTGCATAGCTGCGGGTTCGGGGCTGGCTGTCTGCCTCCAAATGTCCCTGACAGTGCGATGCAAAGCCGTTTGCGCTTCGGCCAAGGCAGCATCACTGCCACCAAGAACAATGTCCTCGAATGTCTCGCCATCAAGGTGTTCGATTAGCAAGGCCGCCGATTTCCCGTTTTTCTCGTAGGATAGAATCTCAGGGGCAAGGCCGGGATAAACCGAGTTCCAGCTTTTCACACCAACCCGCTCTTCCTTGACCTTGCGTTTGTCGCCATCCTTGAACACCGCAGAGATGGTATCCCCGCTCGGGCCTCGCATTCTGACGCTCGAAATCGCAGAGCCGGAACGCGTTTCGGCTAGGGGTGTCAATGCCACCTCTTTGCCATCAGACACCGAGGACAGGATGCTGCGCAAAGTGAAGTATTTCTCAAATCGCACCGACTGCCCGATGTTGATGGACAGGATCGCTTCAGAGATGGCCTGCAGAGCCTCTCCGATCCGCGTGATCTCGTTCAAGGTCAGCAGAGCGAAGGCTAGATCCTGCGTGTGTTTCGACCCTTCCATTTCGCGCGTGTAGGTTTCGAAAAGGCTTGAGTGGAATTTTTCGATGGACTGCCTTTCTTTGCCAATCGTGACCGCAAGTTTGCTATCTCTATCCGCCAGTGCTGACTGAATCCGCCCCAGCGTTTTGCGCACACGGCCAAGTGGCGCCACGTACTCCATAGCACGTAGCACCCTCTTTCTCTCGACCTTCTCGGCTTGATCCACCGCGCGGCGACCCAGACGCGCGATCAGGTCCAAATTCCGTGCAATCGTATCAATGCCTTGCAGATGAAGATCCGTTCGATTGTTCTGCTTTTCTCGGATCATAGCGGCCAGACACGCTTTGCTCACACGAGAGGACAGGTTCCCCGAATAGCCTGCCCGCTGCATCAGTTGGGCAGCCAATTCGGACTGCGGGTCCTTGAAATAGGTCAACAGTTTTTGCAGTTGGCCATCCATCTCCGCGATTAGCAGGGACAAGTTTTCCGCAATCGGATCGAGCTGGGGCACCGTTGGGTTTCCTGAAAGTCTAGTCGGTGGGTCTAGCGCGCCGCACTGAAGCCGCAGGCGCGCATTCGGGTTAGCTTACAGATCAAATTCTGCAGTTCTGTGAAGGTATGCCCCCGGTTAAAGACTCTTTTTATGCCGGAGGCTGATCCGCCACCGCCAGAGCGCTGTTCTTGTAGCGCTTGTCTTCGGTCACGTCGGCGCCAAACCAGCCAGGCGCTTTAAATGCGTTGGCTTCCTCGACTGAGGCAAACTCAACCTCGACCAACTGCAACCCCGCCAAGTGGCCCTCGAAAAGATCAAGCTCGACCGCCGCGCCATCTGGCAATGTGCCGGTATAGCGGGTCTTTTCCAAACGGCGCCCTGCTGTCGCGGGCCAGAGTGTTTCAAACTGCGTTGGTTCTATCGCAGCTTCGTATTCTGACCTCGCAAGAGTGCCTTTGGATTTGACGGTGATGTAGTAGCCCTCCCCCTTTTGGCGGACCCGCACCTCGACGCTATCCTCGCCAGATGTGATGTACCCTTGTCGGACGACTTCGGCTTTGAAATCATCCAGAGCGGGGCATTCTGAGACAAGGAACTTCTTCTCGATTTCCATGGGCGCGCTCATGCTTTGTTCAACCTTTCCATCACTTCGTCATGCAACTGGCGATAAGCCACCGAAACCGCACTTCGGGGCGCTGTCGCTACCACAGGGGCACGATGCACCCCCATCCGCTCGACATCCGAGGCAAAGGCGATCTGCGTTTTGAGGAAACGTTTCTTATGCTCCTTGCGCATTTCTTCCATGGTCTGACCATGCAGCGACTTCACCCCTTGGGACATCGAGAAGAATGCGTGTAGCTTTTTCGGCGGTAGGGCGTTCTCGCGGAAGAACTCCTCGAGTTGCTGGAATGTCCGCTGGGACAAAGTGGTCGGAATAACAGGCACGACGATCCCGTCCGCCGCGCTGAATACGTTTTCGGACAGGGTCGAGATATTCGGCGGGCAGTCTAAGAGGATGACGTCGTAGTCGCTCTTGACCGATTTCAGTGCCTTTTTTAGGCGTGAACGACTGTTCTTCATCCGGCTGAGGAACACGTCGAAGTCGCGGAAGGTCATATTCGCGGGCAGAATATCCAGGTTGTCGTAGTCGCTGCCACGGATAGACTTGGTGAACCGTTCGACATCGTCAAAAAACTTGGTCTCGGTCAGTTTCTTGGACGGTTTCACACGGAAATAGAAACTTGACGCTCCCTGCGGGTCTAGATCGCACAGTAAGGTCCGGCGCCCTGCATCCGCCAGTGCATAAGCTAGGTTCACGGCGGTTGCGGTTTTACCGACGCCGCCCTTGTTTGAATAGCACGCAATGATTTTCATGGTTACCCCTTCCCGCCGTGGAACAGATCTCGGAATGTTGCCTGTGTTGCCGGACTATTGAATGCCGCAAAACTCTCGACAACCTTTTGCCGCTCTGCGAGCTGTCGCTGGTGTAGCACCGCGATCAGGGCACCGACGCTCTGCGCCAATTGCATATTGGCCACGTGATCGTCGGCCTTCAGCCCGCTGAGGAAATCCTTCAGGCTCTCTTGCTGCACAGAATAGTCGTTGAATAGCCCTAGATTGTCTTGCAGCTTTTTCAGTGGCTTGATCAAAGACTTGAACTCGTTTTTCGGGAATGCGGGTTGAAAGAATTCCATCAAGTAGCGCAGCTTCTTGCACTGGATGCGCAGTTCGTGAACCTCTTCATCTTCGGTCCGATCATCAATCCCCGCAGCGATCTTGCAGATCTTGCGATAACGCTTCCAGATCAAGGCAGAGGCGAAATCATGAGCAGGTTCTTCCGCCGCGGGGCCCGCATGCAACTTCTTGGGTGTGTCAAACAGGTGGATCAGTTTTGTGATCTCTGTCTCGTAGCCCTTACTCTTCAAGTGCTTTGACAGCTTCTGCAGCTCATTCTCGCGCTCGGTTGAGAATATCTCTGACATGCGATCCAGACCGCCGAGCAGGGTTTCTGGCAGCAGATCGTAGAAGAAGTCGCGCTCGAGCAGGTACACATCCAAATCGCGCAGCCGCCCCGTGGGTGCCATCAGATCGGAAAACCGCTGCTTCAGTTTCTCGGTTTGCTTGTCGGAATACACGCCTTTGAAAAGGCTAATCACCGACCGGATTTTGCGCAGCGCAATCCGATAGTCATGCAAATACTCGACATCAATGTCGTCAATAACGCCCTGCTCGTTCCTGCGCGCCACAGGAAGATAAGCACCGATGATCGCATTCGCTGTTTCGAACGCAGTTGCATCCTCGGCCAGATCGAGTTTCGGCTTGGCGACATAGGGCTGATGGTCGGGGAAAAGAGCCTTCAGCGGATGTGCCTGTGTCAGAGGAAGCGCGCCCGCCAAGGTTAGATCATTTTGCAACTGTTCAAAGGCTTTGTCGTAGCCCCGCAGGCTCTGCAACTGAGCAATCGCAACCCCTTGCCCTACCTCTGTAGCTAGCACATGAAACTTTGCGCGGGCCTGCGTCTTTTCCTCGTCGTCAACCAAAGCGAGCTGCGCCGAGGACAAACGTCCCTGCCCCAATGGCACGAGGCTCCGGAGTGCAGGCACACAGCCAAGGGCGTCTTTGACCAGACCCGAAGGAAGGTCCGCCACAAACCGCGCCGGAGCGCCGACACCAGACTGCCCAAGCATTGCGCCATCAGCAGTCCAGAGGATCAGTTCAGCGCCCGCTTGGAGCAGGCACATGCCGCGTTGGCGAAGGTCTTCGTCAAACGTGTCCAGAAGAGCAAAAGCTGAGTCGTCTTCGTTGCGGGTCAGTTGCGCGGTCAACTTGCCAGACGGAGCGCCTGAAAAAGCGTCAAGCGCCGAGGCCGAAGCCAAGTACGTAGGAACGGGTGGAAATGTCATGTTTTCAAGATTTCTTGAGGTAATCTTCGACGAGCGTTTCGATGATCTTCTGAACGCTCGTATCGTCTTCGATCGCGCGCAGTTTCAACGCCTTGAGAGTTTTGCTGTCCAGTCGGAGCGAGGTATTCTTCTTCTTGGCTTTGTCATCTTTGTTTGACGACTTTTTATCTTTCGACATAGGCAGTCCATTTTGACGTAATGACGTCATTATTTCACTTTCATGAAGTATTTTCAACCACATGGAAAAATTTATTTGAAATTCGCCTGAAACGGGCTTGTCATACGGACAGAAAGAACAGAAAG
The DNA here is from genome assembly GCF_025210255.1 of Donghicola sp. NCBI lineage: Bacteria > Pseudomonadati > Pseudomonadota > Alphaproteobacteria > Rhodobacterales > Roseobacteraceae > Donghicola > Donghicola sp. The sequence continues at coordinate 29,690 of NZ_JAOARZ010000021.1, forward strand.
CAGTTGTCCCTCAATTTTACCAAGTAGGTAGATGTTATGGAAAAATGCCTGTTTGTCGCCGAGACAGATGACAGCAACGCAGTCAGCCACGTGTGGTTTCACAGCAAAAACAGCTTGCCCCGCCCCGTTCAGCCTTGCGACGTGACCCCCGACCACCTCTCAAACGCCGAGTTCTCTGGCGCGCCTGCTGAGTCGATTTCGGCTTGGCTCGAACGCTTCGCAAGCGATCTTTAAAAGACTGCCAGCAACGCACATCCCTTTAGGCATGCTGCACCACCAGCGACTTCTCTTCCTATGCCGCTGGTGTTCCACCCAGTATGGCGGCAAAGACAGTGGCTATGCGATTGCAATCTGAGACACACTGTCAGCCAGTTGGCATCCATCAGATTTACCCTCTGACATAAAACCTTCTTTTTACTGTCACTTAGTATTTGCCGATTGGTGATTTCTGCACACGCATGCAGAAAAGCAAACACCCGATCCAGATCAGTTCCCTGACCCGAGCATTTGGCGAGAACTATGCGCTGCAAGATGTCTGCGTGACGTTGAAGCAAGGTGAGTTTTCGGTTCTGCTTGGCCCGTCCGGCTGCGGGAAATCGACCCTACTACGGTTGATTGCAGGACTGGATCAGCAGACGAGCGGCACCATTCAGATCGACGGCAAGGATGTTGGGAACGCCTCGCCCAACGACCGGAATGTGTCGATGGTGTTCCAATCCTATGCTCTGTTTCCGCACCTGAATGTGGCGGAGAACATCCTGTTCGGCCTGAGGGTCCGCAAAACCCCCAAAGCCGAACGGACCCAGCGCCTGACCCACGTGGCTGAGATGATGGGGCTGAGCGCGCTGTTAGACCGCAAACCGGCGCAACTGTCGGGCGGGCAGCAGCAGCGCGTGGCCTTAGCCCGCGCGGTGATCAGCGAACGGTCGATCTGCCTGATGGACGAGCCGCTGTCGAACCTTGACGCTAAGCTGCGGACCGAGATGCGGATGGAACTGCGAGCGTTGCAGCAGCAGCTGGGTCTGACGGTCGTGTATGTGACCCATGATCAGGTCGAAGCGATGACCATGGCGGACCAGATCATTGTCATGAACCAAGGCCGGATCGAGCAAGCCGGCACGCCCCACGACATCTACACCCGCCCCGCCACGACCTTTACCGCAGGCTTTATAGGCACGCCCCCGATGGCGCTATTCGACCCTGCAGATCTGGCGGGCGGCCCCCTGTCTGATGTACCCCAACCACACCTAATTGGTTTGCGGGCCGAGGATATGCGCGTTGCCCCGACCGGCCCCACCGCGCGGATTTCCGGCATCGAATACCTTGGCGCGGATCGTTTGATCAGCGCCACCGTAGGCCAGACACATTTTACAATGCGGATGCCAGCCTCTGCCCCAGTGCCCCCGCATGAGTTCTCTCTTGGTTGGTCGCCAGAGGCTATCAGCGTGTTCGCTGCCAATGGCCAGCGCTTGACCCAGTACGATTTTCCCACCCCGTCCCTAGCTCAAAAGGACACGACACATGAAACTGCGTAACGTCTTCTTCGCAAGTTCGGCAATTGCTGCGCTGGCGAGCGCTGCTTCGGCAACCGACCTGGAATTCTACTTCCCCGTGGCCGTTGGCGGCGCCGCGGCAGACACCATTCAGGCCCTGACCGAAGAGTACATGGCCAACAACGCGGACGTGAACATCAACGCGATTTACACTGGCTCCTACGCGGACACCACGACCAAGGCAATCACCGCCGTCCGTGGCGGCAACGCGCCCCAGCTGATCATCTCGCTCTCGACTGACATGTTCACCTTTATTGACGAAGACATGATTGTTGCGTGGGACGATTTCGTCACCGAAGAAGAGCAGAACGAATGGATCGGCGGCTTCTACCCCGCGTTCATGGCAAACAGCCAGACCGAAGGCAAAACATGGGGCATCCCCTTCCAGCGTTCGACCCCCGTTCTGTACTGGAACAAAGAAGCGTTCGCAGCTGCTGGCCTGAACCCCGAAGAAGGCCCGAGTAACTGGGCTGAAATGGTCGAAATGGGCAAAGCCCTGACCGTCAAGGACGACGCAGGCAACGTCACCCAGTGGGGCGTGCATATCCCGTCGTCGGGTTTCCCTTCGTGGCTCTGGACTGGCATCGTTGCTGGCAACGGCGGCGGCACTCTGGCTGACGACACCGGAACCGAAGTCAGCTTCAACTCTGACGCCGCTGTTGGCGCGCTGGAGGCTCTGGTCAATCTGTCCGCAACCGACGAAGTCATGGCCCCCGGCATTCTGGATTGGGGCGGCACCCCCAAGGCGTTCTTCGACGGTCAAGCCGCGATGATCTGGACCACCACCGGCAACCTGACCAACGTCCGCACCAACGCGCCCTTTGACTTTGGCGTGGGCTTCCTGCCGGGCCTGCAGCAGAACGGCGCTCCTACCGGAGGCGGCAACTTCTACCTGCTGAAGGGGTCGAGCGACGAGGAACTGCAAGCCGCTGCGGACTTTGTCAAATGGGTCACCGCGCCCGAGCAAGCCGCCAAGTGGACCATCGCAACCGGCTACGTTGCGCCTCGCCCCGACGTCTGGGACACCGACACCATGGAGGCCTACACTGCCGACTTCCCACAGGCTCTGGTTGCCCGTGACCAGCTGGAATACGCCGTGCAAGAGCTGTCGACGTTCGAAGGTCCCAAGGTCACCCAACTGCTTAACTCGGCACTGGAATCGGCGATCACTGGTCAGACCGAACCGCAGGCTGCTTTGGACGGCGCGCAAGCCGCTGCCGAAGCTATCCTGAAGCCCTATTACTAAGTCTCTATTGGGGCCTTCGATTGCGGGGGCCCCATTGTTTTTTCGGGGATGCACATGATCAAACGCGAATGGCTCTACGCTTGGGCGCTGCTTTTGCCGGCGTTTGTATTCCTGATCACCTTCACCCATCTGCCCGCAGTTCAGACGCTGGTGAACAGCTTCTGGACCACGCCCAAAGGTCGCCGCGCCTCGGTGTTTGCCGGCCTTGGCAACTATGAGCAGATGTTGAGCGATCCGGTGTTCATCAAGGCGATGGTGAATTCGGCAATCTATGCGGCGATCACGATCCCAACCTCAATCGTTCTGGCGCTGTCCATGGCCCTACTGGTGCACCGCTCGTTCCGAGGTGTCGGGCTGATGCGCATGTCTTTCTTCACGCCGACGGTCCTGCCCTTGATCGCTGTCGCCAATATCTGGCTATTCTTTTACGCGCCGGGCTTTGGCCTGATCGACCAGATCCGCCTGTTTTTGGGCCTGCCCTCGGCCAATTACGCGGGCCAGCCGGACACGGCCCTGTTTTCCGTGGCCCTTGTGACCATCTGGAAAGAGGCCGGTTTCTTCATGATCTTCTTCCTTGCGGCCTTGCAAACCGTCCCCCAAACCTTGCGCGAAGCCGCCGCGATTGAGGGATGCTCGCGTTGGACCTTCTTTAGGCGCGTAACCCTGCCACTCATCATGCCCACGACCCTGTTTGTGTCGGTGAACGCAGTGATCAATGCCTTCCGCCTTGTGGACCATGTATTCGTGATGACCAAAGGCGGGCCGGATAACGCTTCAATGCTGCTCCTTTATTACATCTACGAGACCGGCTTTCGGTTCTGGGACACGGCCTATGCGGCGGCGCTGACGGTGGTGCTGATCGCAATCCTCGGGGTCGTGGGGATCGGGCAGTTTTTCCTCGCCGACAAGCGGGTACATTATAAATGATTCATGACACGCCCCTTGACCGCATCTTGATCCGCAGCGCGGGCACCCTGCTGGCGCTTCTCTGGATCGTACCCCTGGCATATGCCGTTTGGGCCGCGATCCACCCGCCCGCGTTCGAGGCACGCTTTGACTTGACCGCCCCATTGACGCTGGCCAACTTTACCAGCGCGTGGGACCAAGCACCGTTTGCCCGCTATTTCCTGAACACCATCCTCTTGGTCGCGATTATCCTCAGCACCCAACTGGTCCTGTGCACACTGGCGGCCTTTGCGTTTGCGCGGCTGGAATTTCCCGGAAAATCGATCTTTTTTGCCCTGATCCTGATGCAGCTTCTGGTGATGCCCGATATCCTGCTGGTCGAGAATTACCGGACCATGCGCAGCCTCGGGCTGGTCGATACCATCCTTGCCATCGGCCTGCCCTATTTTGCCTCGGGATTTGCGATCTTCCTGCTGCGCCAGACTTTTATGACGATCCCCAAGGAACTGGACGAAGCCGCGAGGATCGAGGGCTGCTCTCTCCTCGGTCTTCTTTGGCGCGTCTATGTCCCCTTGGGCAAGCCCGCGATGCTGGCCTTTGGCCTCGTGTCGGTCAGCCATCACTGGAACAACTTCCTCTGGCCGCTGATCATCACCAATTCCGTCGAAACAAGGCCACTGACCGTCGGTTTGTCGGTATTTGCCACCACCGATAGCGGCACATCTTGGGCGGTAATCAACGCCGCAACGCTCATGACCTCTGCCCCGCTTTTGCTGGGTTTCTTCCTCTTCCAACGCCAGTTCGTGCAGAGCTTTATGCGCGCTGGCATCAAATAAAGGACCACTTTTTTGGCTCTTTCAACCATTGGCGCAGCTGTTGAATTCGACAGCTACCTAACCATCAAAAACTGGCTCTGTGAGTCCGACCGCCCTATCGAAATTCAGGATTTCGTCATGCCGGACGTGATCGCGGGCGATTGCGGCGACCTGATCGGCCAGTACCAAGCCGCGCTCGACGGCCACAACGGCCTGCGCGGTATCCATGGCCCTTTCTTTGGCCTCGAGCTGTCCAACCCCGACCGTGCCATCCGCGCTATCATTCAGGACCGGTTCCTGAAGGGGCTGGAGATCGCCGAAGCCTTAGGCGGCAGCCATATGGTCATTCACAGCCCGTTCACCATGTGGCACGTCCTGAACCGCCGCAACTACCCCAAGGTCGAATCGCAGATGATGGAGGCCGCCGCCGACTGTCTGGCCCCCGTTCTGACCCGCGCTGCAGATATCGGCTGCACCCTGATGCTTGAAAATATCGAGGACACCGACCCCGCCACCCGCGTGGATCTGATCCGTCAAATCGACCATCCGAATTTGAAGATTTCTATCGACACTGGCCACGCGGATTTAGCGCACAACAACTATAACGCCCCGTCTGTGACCGACTTCATCGCGGCGGCGAGTGGCCACCTGGGGCACGTTCATCTTCAAGACGTCGATGGTTACGCCGACCGCCACTGGCACCCCGGCGAAGGCCGCATCAACTGGGTTCCCGTTCTGAATGGATTGGATGCGCTAGAAGAAGCACCACGCTTGATTGTCGAAGTCCGTGACCGTCTGAAACTACTACCGAAAACAGTAGCTTGGTTGGACACGCTCATTTAAGAACTGAGCGCCTTACAACGGAGGGAACGGCTTTGAGAAAGTGCCCCTCCCGCGCGGCATACTCCTGCAAGTACCAAAAAACCATTTCGCCATGAAATGCGTCCTACGCATTCTTCGGTTTTCTCACCACTTCTGCAGAAAGGCGGGCGGTGGCGTGAGTGATCCTTTCCGTTTCAATCTCACACCACGCGGAAGTCCTCGGAGAAGCCGAAGGCGCTGTATTGGTCGATGAGTGCGACAAAGATATGGATTTCGGGGGTTTGGCGGTCGGGGTCTCTCGCGGCGATGCGCTCGCAGAAAGACCTAAGGCAGGGCTTCCTGGCCTTGGCGCCGCTCCGGTATTCAGTCGGCCGCTTGCAGTTGGTTATGGCGCAGTTGCGCGTGGGATTTCGTTACGTGCCTTGGAGGCCGTGCAATCCTCCTTCCACGGTCGACGATTCTTCCGGAACTGGATAATCGCGATGACCCCCTTCACTATTGAGTGAACGTCAGAACTGTATCGCTGCATAAGATACGAATGGTTGTCTCCCCGCACCGCCCTCATGCGGAGTGTGCCAGGCCATTTCCTCGCCCAACCCAATCAGTAAGGACCCGGGATTGTGCAGATGGGCGCTGTAGTCGGACGAGTTCACCGTTCCCTAGCGAGCGCATGCGTTGTCTCAGGCTATCCATCTAACCATATGGATTCGCGCTGTTAATCCTTGGCAGGCTGAGTCTTGTAGCAACACACTGAGCCTACCAAGAGCAGACCGCTGGCCAAAGACTTATCTCGTCGTTGGTAATGTTGAAAAAGACAGGACAGCGATCTTCAGGTGATGCAGCATTAGGATGACGCGAGCACCAAGCTGCTTTGGAACCCAAGGCCCTCTATCCCGAGCGTGACCCTTTCTCCGCCGCGTAGGTACCGAGGCGGTTTCTGGCCCATTCCGACTCCGGGCGGTGTTCCAGTGGAGATCACATCACCTGACTGCAAGCTCATGAATTGGCTACAATAGCTAATAAGGTGCGGAACCTTGAAAATCAGCGTGCTTGTGCTGCCATCTTGCATTCGCTTTCCGTCCACATCGAGCCACATATCGAGCGCATTGACATCGTCGATCTCGTCAGGTGTCACCAGCCAAGGGCCGGTCGGACCAAAGGTGTCGCAGCCTTTGCCTTTGTCCCAAGTGCCAGAGCGGTTGAGCTGAAAATCGCGTTCAGAGACATCATTAATCACGCAGAACCCTGCGACATGGTCCATCGCCTCAGACTCGGATATGTAAGATCCGGGCTTGCCGATCACGACGCCTAACTCGACTTCCCAGTCTGTTTTAACGCTATTGCGTGGGATTTGGATATCGTCGTTCGGACCACAAACGGCGGAGGTCCATTTGTTAAAAATAATTGGTTCTTCCGGTACCGGTTGCCCGGCTTCTGCCGCGTGGTCGGCGTAGTTCAGGCCGATGCAGATGAATTTTCCGATTTGACCGACGCAGGCTCCTAAGCGGAGGGTTTCTTGAGGTGCCCCATCCACACGTTGCAGAGTGTCGGGATCGATGGTGCGCAGACGCTCCATGCCTTCGGGCGTCAAAGCTTGCCCTGCAATGTCTGGAATGATGGCGGACAGGTCTCGTACAAATCCTTCGGAGTCCAATAGTCCAGGTTTTTCCGCCCCGTGCGGTCCATAACGCAAGAGTTTCATGTCATCTCCTTCGTGGTTTTGTCAGGCTGCAGATTTGCCTTCGGCAGCCCAAAGAGCGCCGCGCCGCATGATTTCTGTCACCTGCGGTATCTTCAGGTCGCTGAGTTCGTGCCCAATGGAGCAATAAAAAACGCGCCCCTTGTCCCATCGCCGTTTCCACACGACAGGGATCACTGTCCCTTCGATCCACCACAGGTGATCGCCAGAGAATGTCGTGGTCGCGAGGACTTCATTCGAGGGATCGACGAGCATGTAGTATTGCTCGGATGTCAGCCGGAAGCTCTTGATACCTTGGACGATCGGATCGTCCGGTTTGCAAATCGTTACATCGTAGTCGATGTAATCCTCGCGTGGTTGTAGATTATCGGGCCAGCCCGGAGGATGCGCAACGAATTGTCCGCCAATCAGGAAGTGGTAAGTCGGACGGTCTCGGAAGGCGTCGCCCATGTGCCCGTGCCACCCAGCGATCCCGCAGCCGTTGCTGATCAGAGACAGCAAGCCATCTTCTTGCCTCTTCGTCATATTGCCGAACTCTTCGCGGTGTCCTGAGCGGGCCGAAGACCAAATTGGTGTTATTAGGTCGAGGTCAGCCAAAACCTCGGGCCGCTCGAGCGGCTCCATTGTGTCGTAAACCACCACTTCGAAACCGTTTTGTTCCAAGAGATCTTTATACCAACGGGCGAAATCAGTCGGCGCGTGGCCTTCCCAACCACCAACAAATAGTGCAGCTTTCATGGCCTTTCCTTTCGCATGTAATCGAGCATGGCGGCCATGTCCCGCTCTCCATACCCATGAGCTTGAGCCGCGCGTAGTTTGTCCAATGTGACATGGCCTTGCGGCATCGCGGATTTGAGTTGGTCGGCGAGCGTTGCTGTGATCTTCATGTCCTTGAGTGCAAGGTCTACCGTAAAGGTTACATCGTGATTGGCCTCATCGAGGTAGAGCGGCCGCCTGTATCGCAACATCGGCGCGCATGCGGCGCTCTGTTCGATGGTGTCAAAGGCATCCTCTCGAGCAATACCCGCAGCCTCGGCCAAGGACATCGCTTCAGCCAATGTTTGGTTAATGCCGTGGATCATCGAGTTCACCGCAAGCTTCATGATGGCGCCAGCGCCGCTGCGTCCGAGAAAAACGGTTTTCCTTCCGAGTGCTTTTAGGACCGGCTTAAGATCTTGCCCGTCCTGCTCGTTGCAACCCGCCATAATCAGAAGATCCGCATCGGCAGCAGCTTGTGTCGCGCCCGAGACAGGGGCATCAACGATCCGCGCACCGTCCGGACCGCTTTTGACGAGGATGTCGATGTGGCTTGGACTCATAGTGCCCATCTCGACAAAGGTGCGCGCGGATCCTTGAAACAGTCCATCTTCGGCCAGATGAACGATTTCTGAAGATGGATCGTCGGCAAGCATTGTTATGACAATGTCAGATGCGTCTGAGAGCGCCTTTGGAGAAGCCGCAACAGAACAGTCCAAGGATTTTGCTAGCGCCTCGGCTTTGTCAGCACTTCTGTTCCAAAGCGTTAGTTCGGTATTCGGCAACCGCTTTGCGATGTTCGAAGCCATCGGCGCCCCCATGCGCCCCAACCCCGCGAACCCAATACGCATCACGCACTTTCCTTGCGTGGGGCGAGACCAGAGATAGCTTGAATCAAGCTGTCCTCAGTGACTTCTTCGGAGGTGAAGGTCCGCATGATCCGCCCTGAATACATTGCAACAATCCGATCAGAGACATGCAAAACCTCGGGCATTTCCGAACTGACAACCATAACCGCGTACCCCTCGGCAGCGAGGGCACGCAGCAACTTGTGGATTTCGGATTTGCTTCCTACATCGATCCCGCGTGTCGGCTCATCGACGATGAGCACCTCGGGATGCATCGAGAGCCATTTGCCAATTACGATTTTCTGTTGATTGCCGCCCGAGAGGTTCCCTACTTTCTGTTTCCAGCCAGGCGTACGAATGTCGAGGCCTTCGCGATATTTGTCAAAAATTGCAATCTCTGCACCCTCAGCGACAAAGGGACCGGCCTTCAAGTTATCGACCTGAGGCAAGGTCATGTTATCGCGGCAGTTCATTCCCAGAACCAGTCCCTGCCCTTTGCGATCTTCGGGGACAAGAGAGATGCCAAGCGAAATCGCGTCGGTGGGCGAATTGATCTGTTGTATGACACCATTAAGTACAATCTCGCCTGAGGTTGGAGTGCGCAGACCGAACAGAGTTTCGGCAATTTCTGTGCGCCCCGCCCCGACCAGACCGTAGAAGCCTACGACTTCACCTCTGCGAATTTCAAAGCTGACATCCTTGTACAACTTACCGCATGATAAACCGCGTACTTCTAATGCAACTTCACCCAACTCGTGATGGGACGCGTTGCGTGTTAGATCCAACTGCCGCCCAATCATCATCTGGGTGACGGCTTCTTCATTTGTCTCAACCGTGTCTACGGTGCCCTGATATTGTCCATCGCGCAGGATCGAGATCCGGTCAGTGATCTTAAAGATTTCTTCCATGCGGTGAGAGATGTAGATGATCCCGACGCCGCTGGCTTTTAGCTCTGCAATGACGTCAAACAGCACAACCTTTTCTGCGTCCGTCAGCGAGGCGGTCGGCTCATCGAAAATCACCGCCTTGGCATCGACAGTCAGCGCGCGCGCGATTTCCACCATCTGCTGGTTGGCGATCGATAAATCTCCAACCCGTGTTTTGGCATCGAAGCCCACATTCAGTTTCTTCAGGATTGTGTTCGTCCGGTCTGTCAAAGTCGGCCAATCGACAAAGCCAAAGCGTTTGCGTGGTAACTCTCCCAGATAGATGTTCTCGGCCACGCTCAATTCTTCGGCCAAACTGAGTTCTTGGTGAATGAACACGATGCCTTTGGCTTTAGCCTCAAGGGGACCAGCCATAACGACCCGATCATTCCCCACGTAAATCGCGCCCTCAGTGGGTTGGTGAATGCCGCCAAGGACTTTCATCAAAGTGGACTTACCAGCGCCATTTTCGCCCATGAGCGCATGAACTTCCCCGGGCATCACGGCAAAGGAGACGCCATCTAGTGCACGAACACCAGGAAAGGTCTTTACAATATTCTCGAGGCGCAAAACGGGATCGGTCATACCTTCAACTCCTCTTTGCCTTTGATATTCAACTGCTTGTCGAGGAACAGCACCGCGATCAGGATCAGGCCGATTACAAGATTGACAGTGGACGTATCCGCACCGATATGGCCAAGGCCCTTGCGCAGAAGCTGGATGGCGATCACACCGCCAAGGGTTCCGATTACGTTGCCTGCTCCGCCTGTAATTTTTGTCCCACCGAGCACGACTGCCGTGATGACCCACAACTCGTAGAGCTGACCGTCGTTGGGGTTCACAGAACCAGACTCGGAGTAGAAGATTACCGCCGACAGTGCTGCGAGAAAGCCGATGATCGCGAAGTTGACCATCATGTGGGGCCCAACCCGGATACCGGCATTCACGGCGGCCTCGCGATTGTCGCCGATTGCATAGGCGTTACGACCGTGCACGGTTCGGGCCATGAGAAACCACATGATCAAGGTGACGCCAGCTAGGAACCAGGTAGCTGTGGCAAATCCCAGAAATTGCGCTTCGGCAAAATCCACCAATGTCCAGTTAAGGTGACTCGTTGGGTTCTCGCCGTTGAACATAAAGACGATACCGCGGTACCCAAGCATCGACCCGAGCGTCACAATAAATGCATCAACACCGGTTTTCCAAACTATGAAGCCGTTGAGCGCACCGAGCAAAGTCCCGACCGATAGTGCCAGCAGCCAAGCAACCGGAATTACCCAATCCCCAAGTCCCGCAAAGATGGGCCATGTCATGCTATCCAGCAGAATGATCGCGGCAATGGCGAATGTGGCACCCACTGACAGGTCGATATTCCCATTCACCATCACGATTGTCATTCCCATCGCGATGATACCGATTGGTGCAGACTGCTTGAACAGAAGCAGCATGTTCTGCCAGTCCATGAAGGCCTTTTCCGACAGGGATAAGTATTCTCCTGCCACAGAAAAGAAGACGAGTTCGAGCAAAATGAAACCCCAGATCGCACCGCTCTTGACCAGATGAGAGAGATTGCCTTTTTTCATGACTGACCTCTTCACGCGATGTGCGAAAGTAGCTTGCCGCGCTTGGCTGCAATATCGAGCCAAACTGCAAGAATGATGATGACCCAAGTCACCACAAATTGGACGTAGAACTGCAGGCCGACCAAAAGCAGGCCGTTCTGGATGAACCCCAGGATCAGGACACCGACAACAGTTTTGAAAATCGTTCCGGAGCCGCCAAGCAAAGAAGCCCCCCCAAGGATCACAGCCGCGAGAACCTCTAGCTCAAGCCCCTGGCCTACCGTGTTTTGCGAGCCAAGCGAGCGGCTGGCCTGAATAACCCCAGCAGTCGCCACGCATGCGGCAGACAGCAGATAACAGGTGAAGACCGTGCGCGCGCGGCGGATCCCCGAGAAGGTCGCCGCAGTCCCATTGCCACCGACGGCATAGACTTTGCGGCCAAACGGCGTTCTTGCAAGCACGACACCCAGAAGTGCGGCGAGAGCGATGAAAATCAGGATCGGAACCGGAATGCCAAGGGCGGTGCCTTGTCCAAATACAGAAAACCACGTGCCTTCTTTGTCGGCTATGTCCATGTTTTGGCCACCGGAGTAGGTCAGCGTTAATCCATGGATCGCTGAGAGCATTCCGAGCGTTACTATGAGCGAATTGAGCCTGAGATATCCCACAAGGAATCCGATGAAAGCACCTAGGCAAAGCGTCATCACAAACATGGCTGGTATCGCCAGCGCGGGACCAAGTTTGTCATGCAGGTCTAACACTACGATGGTCGAGAATGACATCATCGATCCCACAGAAAGATCCAAGTTGCCACTGATCACCACGAAGGTGACCCCAAGAGCCATGACACCAAGGATCGCGGATGACCGCATGACACTGAAAACGTTATCAATTGTGATGAATTTTGGATTGGCGATGGTGAAGACAATCATGAACAGTGCAAAGGCGATCAGGATGCCCTGTTTCGCCAGCAAACCGCCGATCTTCCCCCTATCTAATCGTGCCATGATCCCCTCCCTTGAACCGTAGGCGTTGTGCGTGGTCTGGTTGTGGTCAGACCAGTTCCATCCCTCCGTCGATCATAACGATCTGGCCCGTCATGTAGTCGCTATCTTTGGACGCGAGGAACGTGGTTGTTCCGGTAATGTCCGGCGGACTGGCGACACGCCCTTTGAGAATGGACGCAGAGAATTCCTGCATGGCCTGTCCGGGGCGCTCCGAGGCGCCAATCTCCATCAGGTCTTGATCGACCTGCTCCCACATTTCTGTCTGAACCACACCCGGCGCGAAACCAGTTACCGTGATCCCGTGTTTTGCCAAGTCGCGTGCCCCGGATTGGGTCAGAGAAACGACGGCAAACTTGGACGCGCAGTAAGGCGCGACGTTATCGTATCCCTGGCGGCTTGCAATCGAGGCCGTGTTGATGATCTTGCCAGCCATCCCATCTTGGGTACGGCCCTGCGCAATCATTTGCCGTGCGGCTTCTTGCATGCCGATCATGCAGCCCAAACCGTTGACGCCCATTATGAAATTCCAGTTGGCCTCGTCGACATCCATGAAATTCATCGGCTTGTTTACACCGGCATTGTTGAACTTTACGTCAAGACGCCCAAAGGTCTGGACCGTGTGTTCAATCATTGCACGCACTTGCGCGCGGTTAGTGACGTCTACGGCTGCCGAAGTCACCTTGTCCCCGTAACGTGCACGGTTCTTATCTGCGACCGCAGCGGCACCGATCTCATCAATGTCTGCAAAACAAACTTTTGCGCCTTCTGCGAGCAAGGCCTCGCCGATTGCCCGGCCAATTCCACGAGCGGCACCCGTGACAAGGCAAACGCGATCTGTGACACGTCCCATGGCGTGCTTCCCTGTGCGATAGTAAACTGAAATGCCTAGAGCGATGCGGAGAGCAACTCGGCTCCCCGCACCACAGGAGGAAAATTTAGAACACTGGCTTTGTGAACTGATCCATGTTGTCCTGTGTGATCTTCGGCGTGTCGAAGTAATTCAGGAATGGTACATCTTCGCCTTTCAGGACGTCGATGGCGGTCTGGAGCGCTGCCTTCGCGTCATCAACAGGAGACTGATAGATCGATCCCCAGTAATCACCCGCAGCCATGGCCTCGTAACCTACGGCAAAGTTCGTCGCACCGACAAAGATGATACCTTCGCGACCCGCAGCCTTGGCGGCATTCAGCGCGCCAACCCCCATATTGTCGTCACCCGCGTACACGCCGTCGATGTCATCATACTTCACCAAGAATGCTTCCATAACCTGCTGCGACTTTTCACGGTTCCAGTCGCCGGGTTGTGTGTCTATTACGGTCACATTGGGGCAGACCTCGGGCAAGCGATCTTCAAAGCCTTTCGCCCGCTCAATCGCGGTGGTGTAACCAGGTTGACCTGTGATGTGGACCACATTTGCTTCGTCTTGGACGCCCATCTCTTTGAACTTGTCGCACATGATCTCTGCCGAACGTGCACCCTGCGTGATGTTGTCGGGACCCGAGAAGGATTTCACGAAATCAAAGCCAGCTTCTGCGATGTTCGAGTTGGTCACGATCACAGGGATGCCTGCCTGATGGGCTTTGCGAACGGCAGGGATCACGGCTTCGCCGTTTGTGGGCCAGATGATGATCGCATCGACTTCTTGTTGGATCAGGTCCTCTACCTGAGCGATCTGGCGCGCAACGTCACCGCCTGCGTCCAAAACCACAGTTTCGACCATATCGTTGGCGTTGGCAGCTTCGATGAAAGCCTTCTCATACGTGGTTTGATAGCTATCGACACCCACGTTGTTCTGCGTGATGCCGATCTTCATGGTGTCCCCGTGTCCGCCAGCAATGGCGGCACCTGCAAATGCGACAGCTGCGGTGGTCGCGGACAGGATGGTCCTGATTGTCATGTTTCTTCCTCCCAAAAGATTTAGCGGCGGGGCGTGCTGCTCCTCAACGGCGTACCCCTAGGCCCTTGCGAGCCTGTTTCGCATCTAGCTGTGCCAGACGACGAGACTCAGCTTGCCCAGTTGTAGTGCGAAAGGATCCCACAAAAACATTCATATTGGATTATACTGCATCCGAAATGGACATTTTTAGGATACGTTACCAATCCCACATTGGACATCTTGCTAGGAGTTAAGCGATGGCACGAAAGAATTCATCCGAATTGGACAGAATGCTTCCGCAGGCCGGAACAACGCTCAGCAATACAGGGCACGCGAAGGGCATGAAAGATATGGGGGGACATATACGGCAGAGTACTGGCACGCCGATGGCGAAGTCGGATGCAATTGCCATGCTGTCGTTCCTCGAAAGCGTGACCGACGAGGTGGATGGTGCCTATGACCTATTAGCGCCAAATCCGCACCTGCGCATGATGATCCACCTGATGGAAGGGCATTTCGAGGGCAAAACGGTAACAGCATCATCGTTGATTAGCGCCAGCCGTGTCCCCTACGCCACCGCAAACCGTCGCCTGCGAGAAATGATCGACGAAGGCTTGATCGAGCAGCGCCCCCGTACAACCACAGGCAAAAGCTTTTCACTGCACCCTAGCGAGACGATGCTTGAGGGGTGGATGCAACTTTCTGGTCGCCTACGCCGCGTCGGTGAAGGTGCCTTTGGCGGCTTGGCGCGCGGGCAAGACACCAAGGACTATTATTACGGAGGCAGCTACATTGCGGCGCAGTCCATTCCGCCGTTGCGTGTCCTACCCGAACCTCTCAAGGTGTCCGGTGGTATTCGCGCTCTAGTGCACGGTGATCCAACCTTCATGGTAATGGACGCGCTCAAGCGCCAGTTCGAACAGGTCATCGGCACAGATATCAGCCAGCGGGCTTTTTCGATTGATCGACTTCGCGAGGAAGCCTTGCGCAACGCGAAACGAGAGAACAGCCGATATGACATCATCGCGGTCGATTTGCCTTGGATAGGAGAATTCGCCAGCAAGAACGTTTTGATGCCACTGGATCAAGTGATGGATCTGGCATCCTTGGACACTGCGGATTTTCATACCGCCGGTTGGCATGGTGCGCACTGGGATGGCAGGGCCTACGGTGTCCCGGCGCAGACCACTCCAGAACTGCTGTTTTATCGGCACGATTTATTCGCAAAAGCGGGCCTAGAGCCGCCCACATCGACCGAAGCGTTGCTAGAGGCAGCACGCACTCTGCACGACCCAAAGCGCGGTAGATACGGAATCGCATGGAATGCCGCGCGCGGAACAGCACTGGGACACACGGTCTTGATGACCTTTGCGGACTTCGACCAGCCTATACTCGACCTGCCCAAAATGGCGGGCGGATACGATACTGATAAACTTGCCATGGGGGACTACCGGGCAACGATCGATACAGAAAATGGGCTGAAGGCGGCGGAGTTCTTGTTGCAACTTCTGCGCTATTCTCCTCCAGATATTCTTTCGATGTCTTGGTACGAACGGGTCAGACCATATGCAGCTGGGACTGTTGCGATGGCCTATGGCTACACCCTGCTTGCGCCGTATTTTGAACTAGATCAAACCTCGCCAGCATGCGGACAAACCAGTTATTTGCCACATCCGCCAGCGCCCGGAAAACGTCCGGTCGCCCCTGTCGGAGGGTATGTCATGGGCATCCCCGCGAACCTTGCGCCAGAGCGAATACCCGCGGCAATCCAAGCACTTAGAGTCTTCACCTCACCCGAGGCACAGAAACTATATGTCCAGAACGGCAGCCGGACGAACCCGCGTTACTCAGTGGGTTCGGATCCCGAAGTGCGCCGTAGTTCGACCATCTTCGAGGCTGTGGATGGAATGTCTTGGCGAGACGAGCTGCAGTTCTGGCCACGTCCGCCGGTTCCCGAAATAGGACAAATTATCCAGATCTGTGGCGAAGAATTTCACGACATGTTGCGCGGCATCGTGTCCCCGAAGGAAGCGCTCCGCAGAGCGCAGATACGGGCCGACGCAGTCATAACACCAAACGGGAAACTGTAATCTAGGGAGGGATACATGGACCCCAATCGACTGAAAGGTAAGAACATACTGATCACCGGTGCCGCGCGCGGCATGGGGGCAGCCAACGCCGAGGCTTTCGCTGCGCAAGGCGCGAACGTCTGCCTCGGCGACCTAGACGAGTCCGAGGCGCAGAAGGTCGCTGATGAGATCAATGCCAAAGGTGTGGGCCGCGCCATTGCTGTGAAAATGGATGTCACTAAACGAGAAGATAACGCCAAAGCGGTTGCCGCGACGGTCGACGCCTTTGGGTCCATAAACGTTGCCCTGTTTAACGCTGGCTTGAATAAACCTCGGTTCTTCATGGATATCGATGAAGACAACTGGGACATGATCATGAACGTGAACACCAAGGCGATGTGGCTCGGGATGCAAGAGGCCGCGCGCCAGATGATCGCACAAGGCCCTATGGAGGATCATCCCTATAAGCTAATCAACGTTGGTAGTATCGCGTCCAAGAAGCCGTTGGTGGATGTGACTGTCTACTGCACGTCGAAATACGGTTGTCTTGCTCTGACCGAGTGCGGGGCGCTGGGACTGGCCGAACACAATATTACTGTTAACGGCTATGCGCCCGGCGTTGTGGTTACTCCCCTTTGGGAGCAGCTCGACAAAGACTTGGTCGAGATCGGATTCAAAGAGCGCGAAGGCCAAGCCTATGACGACATCGTTGCCAATAACTTAGTGGTCAAGCGCGTTTCTTATCCGAAAGACATCGTTGGCACCGCGTCTTTTCTTGCCAGCGACGATAGCGACTACATGACCGGGCAGATGATCTCGATCGATGGTGGCTGGGTTACCAAGTAACCTTCTCTTTTTCTTCAGTTTTCACACTTACAAACGGGCCGCGCTGTGTGCCCGAAGGAGTTCTCTATGTCACGCGCTCTGATGCCGAACATGCTCACCCCCCAAGATCTGGAACCCAATTGGGAATGGCGCGACAAGCTACCCGCTTGGGGACATATGTCGGTGGATTTCGAACGCCGCATCGACCACGATCGTTTGCGTCGCTACCGCCTTGCCCGCACCCGTCAAGCCCTGCAGAACTCTCCTGCGGGCACTCTACTGTTGTTTGACGTAAACAACATTCGCTACGTGTCTGCGACGAAGATTGGCGAATGGGAGCGAGACAAGATGTGTCGTTTCTGTCTGCTCACAGGCGATGACAGCCCCTACGTTTGGGATTTTGGCTCTGCCGCGGAGCACCACAAACGGTACTCCGACTGGCTTGAACCAGATCACTGTCTCGCTGGTGTCGTTGGTATGCGCGGTACCATTCCGCCCGAGTTCGGGCTGATGAAGAAATACGCCAAGCAGATTGCAGGCCTCATTCGCGACGCTGGAATGGCGGACATGCCTGTCGGGGTAGACTACGCTGAAACAGCCATGTTCCACGCGCTACAAGAAGAGGGTCTGCACGTCATCGACGGTCAACAGATCATGCTGGCCGCGCGCGAGATCAAAAACTGGGATGAAATCCAACTCCTCACACAGGCCGCGTCCATGGTCGATGGCGTGTATCACATGATTTACGAAGAGCTGAAGCCGGGCGTTCGCGAGAATGACATCGTCGCGCTGTCGAACAAAATGCTCTACGAAATGGGGTCTGATGACGTTGAGGCAATCAACGCCATCTCGGGCGAGCGATGCAATCCCCATCCGCATAACTTTACAGACCGTCTCTTCCGCCCCGGAGACCAGGCGTTCTTTGACATCCTGCAGTCCTACCAGGGGTACCGAACCTGCTACTACCGGACCTTCAATATCGGCAGAGCCACGCCCGCACAGAATGATGCCTACATCAAAGCGCGAGAGTGGATTGATGCGTCAATTTCCATGATCAAACCCGGTGTGACGACGGACAAAGTGGCCGAAGTCTGGCCACGAGCTGAAGAGTTCGGGTTCCCCAATGAAGATGCGGCGTTTGGCCTGCAATTCGGTCATGGCTTGGGACTGGCACTGCATGAACGGCCCATCATCAGCCGCGCAATTTCTTTGGATCACCCGATGGAGATTCAGACGGGTATGGTCTTTGCGCTAGAGACATACTGCCCGGCCGCGGACGGTTATTCCGCCGCCCGGATCGAAGAAGAAGTGGTCGTCACGGAAACTGGCTGCGAAGTGATAAGCTTGTTCCCGGCCGAGGAACTGCCCATCGCGAACCGGTATTAAGCCATGACAAATCTGTTCGACCTAACCGGCCGCAAGGCCTTGGTGACTGGCGGTGCGACGGGCATTGGTGAGGGCATTGCCCTCGCCCTTGCCTCCGCTGGCGCAGACGTCGCGCTGACATACCGCAGCCACGCACCCGAAGACACGATTGCCAAGATTGAGGCGACGGGACGCAAGGCAGCGGCGGTCCGCGCTGATTTCACCGACATTGATGAAGACGCGGCTGCAAATGTTGTCAATTTTGCTGCAGATGCACTCGGAGGCTTGGACATCCTCGTGAACAACGCAGGGATCATCCATCGCGAGGATAGCAGAGATATGTCTCTGGCCGATTGGCGCCGTGTGTTGTCGGTCAACTTGGACAGTGTTTGGTTGCTGTCCCAAGCGGCGGGCAAGCGTATGGTGGCTCAAGGTAGCGGAAAGATCCTGATCGTCTCTTCTGTACTCGGCTCGCAGGGCGGACTGCGCGTTCCGGGATATGCATCCTCGAAACACGCCATTCTCGGCCTTACCAAAGCGCTCTGTAACGAGTGGGCGCCGCACGGTGTGAACGTGAACGCGATCGCACCAGGCTACACGGCGACAGACAACACCCAAGCTTTGCGCGACGATCCCGAACGGTCAAAGGCGCTACTTGACCGCATTCCCGCAGGCCGTTTTGCCGAACCCGCCGAGATCGCAGGTGCGGCTGTATTTTTGGCCTCTGACGCGGCCGCATATTGCCATGGTAGCTGCGTCACAGTCGATGGCGGTTGGCTCGCACGCTAAGGAAAAGAACATGCGTACTACATTTGCAGGAAAAACTGCCGTTATAACAGCTGCCGCGAACGGTATCGGGCGTGCCTCGGCATTGGCTCTGGCGGCGCGCGGAGCCGACGTCATTGCAACGGACATCGATGGCGACGGCGTCGCCGCTCTTGCAGACGAACAGGCGGGCATCACGGCACAGCGCCTCGACGTCATGGATTCCAATGCAATCGATGAATTGGTGCAGAATAACCCACGCATCGACATTCTCGTAAACTGCGCGGGATGGGTCCATGATGGCAGTATACTGGACTGTGACGAAGAGGCATGGGACCGCTCCTTTGCGTTGAATGCCAAGGCGATGTACCGGATCACCAAAGCGGTTTTGCCGGGAATGTTAGAAACGGGCACGGGAGCGATTGTGAATATCGCTTCAATCGTCTCGAGCGAAAAAGGTGCCCCGCGACGGTTCGCTTATGGCGCGTCCAAAGCGGCGATCATTGGGATGACCAAGTCTATCGCTGCCGACTTTGTACAAGACGGCATACGCTGCAATGCGATCTGTCCGGGTACCGTGCAAAGCCCATCTCTAGAAGACCGCCTACGTGCAACAGGTGACTTTGATAAGGCGCTTGCTGCATTCCAGCAGCGGCAACCCATGGGCCGACTTGGAACGCCTGAAGAAATTGCGGAAATGGTGTGCTATCTAGCGTCTGACATGGCTGGATTTACGACAGGTCAGGCATTCGCGGTCGATGGTGGGTGGTCAATCTAATGAAACTAAGCCGTGCTGCATGTATTGACGATCTCCGCGAGATGGCCCGTCGCCGTATCCCGGGCTTCGCCTTTGATTTGGTGGATGGTGGCGCGGAGTCAGAGCGGAACTTGCGACGAAATGTCGAGGCTTTCGAAGAAATCGAGCTGACCCCTCGCTATATGATCGACGTTGCGCGGATAAATACGCGCATGGCTCTATTTGGCAAAACATACGACTTGCCCTTTGGGATGGCGCCGATCGGGGTGCTCAATGCCTTCTGGCCAGACGCGGACCTGACGCTCGCGCGGCTCTGCAAGAAAGAGAATATACCTTATGTCGCCTCGTCGGCAGCATCGACGGCACTGGAACGTCTGGCCGAAGCCGCAGATGGCAACGGAATGTTCCAGCTTTACGTGTCGGGTAGCGATGATGTCACCGAGAGTCTGATTTCCAGAGCGGAATCAGCGCAATACGATGTGTTGTTCGTAACTGCTGACGTCCCAGCCGCTGGCAAGCGCGATCGAGATATCCGCAATCAGCTTGCGGTGCCGTTTCGTTTTACCCCAGAGGTCATTGCGCAATGTGCATGCCATCCGAGATGGTCTCTGACCAGTCTACGTCACGGCAAGCCGAATGTAGCAAATTATGCAGATCTTTTGCAGCAAGCCACTTCTTACGCCGAGGTGCAAAAGACCCTGATCACCCCAAGCTTCTCTTGGGAGAGCTTGCAAAAACTGCGTGACAGGTGGCGCGGAAAGCTTGTGGTCAAAGGCATCTTGCATCCCGAAGACGCGGATCGTTGTGCGGACATGGGCTGCGATGGCATCGTCGTTTCCAATCATGGTGGCAGGCAAGTTGCGTTTGGGCCATCAACAGCCGAGGTGTTGCCCGAAATTGCAGAGACCGTGAATAAACGCATGACCGTCATCGTGGACAGCGGCATTCGGCGCGGGGCCGACATCATGCGCGGCAAAGCGCTTGGGGCCGATTTTTCTCTCGTTGGTCGGGCAATGGCCTATGGGGTTGGGGCAGCAGGTCGCACGGGTGCCGAACGGGCGTTAGAAATCCTTAAACTCGAACTCGTTCGTGCGCTTGGCCAACTCGGGACCCCTTCGATCGTACAAGTCGGAGCCGAAAACCTGACGGATAGGACACTTCGTCGTCATCTGTAGCCTTCCCCTTATTGTCACGATGATTGCGTAGACACGTGTGCATCTTGGGCGCAGAAGACAAGCGTGCTAAGAAATCAAAAGCTTATCTGGTGCGGCCAAGAAACTGTTGGGTCGAGCGTCTCACGGCGGTCGGCCCATTGGTTAGCGATTTGCCAAGGGCGGGCGTACTGATCCATCACATCAGGTCCACGGACTCTCGGATGTCATTCCAGAACACGTTTTCGATGATCAGCAGATCACTTCCACCAAAGTCAAAATAGACGTTGCCGTTGCTTTCGGTGGCCAGAGCATCCAGATCACTCAAGGTCGTAACGCCGAGGTCTTCGGTATAAATCCGGAGGGTGTCGTTCTGACCCGCGCGCATGTCCTTGATGCGGTCAGTGTCAGACCCTGCGTAAAAGAGAAAAGTATCCGCGCCTTTGTTGCCAAACAGCTTGTCGCTGCCAGCACCGCCGGTCACCATGTCAGAGCCTCCGCCGCCCTTAACGACGTCTTTGCCATCCCCACCATACAACGCATCTGCTCCGCCGTTGCCAAAGAGCTTGTCTTTGCCGCCAAATCCAAAGAGCGAATCGCCGCCGCCTTGGCCTTTGAGTTTGTCGTTACCAGCGCCGCCCGTCATAAAGTCGTCGCCTTTGCCGCCCCACAGTTTATCGCGGCCGTCGTGTCCGTCGATGTCGTCATCTCCTGCGCCCCCAGCAATCATGTCATTGCCGCCAGAGCCGAGAAGTTGGTCGTCACCGTCACCACCACCGATCCAGTCATCCCCTTCGGCGCCAAATACGCTATCGTTGCCATGTCCGCCGAAAATATAGTCACGTCCGTCCGTCCCGTACGCGTTGTCCGCCCCCTGGCTGCCGACATACCGAACCCCCACCGCATCAAAATAAGCCGAGGCAGACGACGCAAAGTAACCGTCATTCTCTTGGGTATTGATTGCGGCGCCCATCAGCGCGTCGCCAGTATCGCGTCCGGCGAACGCAATCCCCTCGACGATCGACCCGACCGTGCCTGTGTTCTGAAACAAGAATTTAGCGACCGCGTCCTGATGAACTTCGTTTGCCTTCAACCATGTATTGAGAGTGTCGGCATCGACGAAGTTGCCGTTCTCATCCACCAAGAGATCCAGCAACTGCAAGCTGGGATTGATAAAGATATCTAATAGACTGGTCTGGAATGTTTCTGCCGCGTTCAATGTGGGAAACAATCCCGCCAGCGAACCGGTGCCAACCTGTGAAAGGGCATCAGAGATTAGGTATGTTGTTGCGGCTTCCATAGGGGATTGCAGCATGCTGCGAAGGTCCAGATCATATGACACAGGCGCGGCTTCAATGCCAAAAAGCCCGTCGTCGTCAAAACTGGTGTGCGGGCGGACAAACCCGTCCGGAATATCGTCGGCATATTCGTCTACGAACTGTGACGGGGCCAAGGTTTTGGACGCGAAAAACGCACTGATTTGCCCAAGAACGTCCGTATTAGTGTCCCCAGTGCCAGCGGTGTCGACCGGGTCACTGGTCCCGCCTGACCCGCCGATCACGCCGGAATCGTCGCTATCCTCGTCAGCGTTTAGGTAGATAACCTCGTCCGCCGCGCTTTTCACCTGCTCCAGCTCATCTCCGTCGAGGTATTTGATGACCCAGATCGAAGCCGGTTTTTCGTCGTAATTATATGGTCGAGGTCTCCCCTCGTCACGCCATGCGTCATACCCATCCGATGACGTTGTAATCTCTCCGACGCTGCCTTTGTAGTAATCGGATCCCAGCCAATCACCCCCACCACTTTGATCGCCCACTGACCAGTTCCCACTCTCGGTCGGATCATTCAATGATCCGTACTGAGCCTGTCCGATCGAGATGCCATCCCCGATCGTTAACCATTCAGCGTTATAAAGATCAGCGGTCGCGAATGAGGGACCAAGGATATCGACCTTGAGCGTCTCTGCGAAAGGCGCTTCGCTGTATTCGTAGGTAACCTCAATATAGAACTTCGTCAGGCTTCCGCCCTCGTCGCCATTCAGGTAAATCGTGCCTGCCATATTGTAAGGTCCCTTGGTAAATTGACTTTGGTGCACCAGCGCTTTGTGGCGTCAAACGGATACGTCGCCTAACACCCCAAAGTTTCAATCACATATACGAACGATTTCAAGTCGCCGATTCCACCAGTCCCAGAAGTATTGCCAAACTCGAACAACATCGGCATTACTCTGAGCACAGTACTTCTGTTGGAATTATCCTTTAAGGTTGAGTACTGCCGAAGGGGATTAGATCGCGTCTTTCTGGAAAAGCCTTACCGACACTTAGACAATCTTCGTCTCAATCCTTCCCAAACCTTCGATCTCCACAACGACTAAGTCCCCTTGCGACAGGCTGCCGACACCCGCAGGTGTGCCGGTCATGATCAGGTCTCCTGTTTTTAATTCAACCGAGTGCGAGAGCGCTGAAATGACTTCGGGGATATTCCAGATCATCTGGTTTAGATCGCCCGATTGGCGTGTTTTACCGTTGACGACGCTCTGGATTTTACCGGACGAGATGCTCCCTGTTTGGCGCTTAACGGGTCCGATCACGGCGCCGCCGTCGAAGCCTTTGGACAAGTCCCAAGGGCGTTTGAGCGACTTCGCCTCTGCTTGCATGTCGCGGCGGGTTAGATCGTTGCCCACGGCGTAGCCAAAGATGGTGCGCTCTGAAGCGGCCAGATCCAGATCGCGCCCACCGGAACCGAGACAAACAACCAATTCGCCTTCGTAGTGCAAGTCCTGCGTCTGCGGTGGGTAAGGCACCTCCTGACCGCCTTGGGTCACCGAGTCCGCTGGCTTTGAGAAGAAAAATGGCGGTTCGCGGTTCGGATCGTGCCCCATCTCGCGGGCATGGTCTGCATAGTTGCGGCCGACGCAATAAATCCGGCGAATGGGAAAGCGCGCCTCCTCTCCGGCAATAGGGAGCGAGGGGATCGCGGGCGGCTCAAAGGCATACTTGGGTGCGTCACTCATTTTGCGAACAGACCTTCGAAGTCGGCGAAGCCTTTGATCTCGATCGGGTTGCCCGAGGGGTCGAAGAAGAACATGGTACGCTGTTCGCCCGGCTCGCCTTCGAAACGAATAACCGGTGGGATGTCGAAGGCAACACCGTTTTGCTCCAGCCGTTCCGCCAATGCTTTCCAATCATCCAAAGCTAAAACTGCTCCCATGTGGGGCATCATGACCATATGATCCCCGACTTTTCCGGTGCGAGTCACCTCGAACGGCTTGCCCAAGTGGAACGACAACTGATGACCAAAGAAATCGAAATCGACCCATGTGTCTGTTGAGCGTCCTTCTTCGCAGCCCAAGACGTCGCCGTAGAAGCGGCGAGTCTCGTCAAGGTCGGTAACATGAAGCGCAAGGTGAA
This sequence comes from Donghicola sp., assembly GCF_025210255.1. Lineage (NCBI taxonomy): Bacteria > Pseudomonadati > Pseudomonadota > Alphaproteobacteria > Rhodobacterales > Roseobacteraceae > Donghicola > Donghicola sp. Next base: position 54,049 of record NZ_JAOARZ010000021.1, read on the forward strand.
AGAGGGACTTCATTGCGGTTTCCTTTCGGGGATGGAGCTAGAATTGCCTCTTATTTGCGCAGTTGCGGACAAAGCGTAAAGGGGCGTGCAGATGGCGACGATCTCTCTTTAAGCCAAGAGCTATCTTAAAGTGCATCTCTCGTGGGCCTTAAAAACTATTTTATAACAGAATGTTACGCCGACATCGGAAACTTGCGCAACGGAAAGCCCACGCTTCAAAGTATAATCTGAGGATATAATTCTACTTGTATAATAATCCAAATCTATATTGGCACTCGCTCAGAAAAGTGGCGTTTTGACTTCAAGGGCGTGCCTTAACAAGCGCCCCTCCTCCCCAACCCAACAGGAACTGAGCTTATGATCCGAACTCCCCTCCTCGCCTCTGTCGCCCTCTTCGGTTTGGCCACCGCGACCTTGGCTGCCCCTGCCGAAATCAAGTCCGAAGGCTACAAAGCTGCCCTCGACGGGACCTTTGCGCCCCACGCCATGCCCACCATGTCGGGCGATGTCGAAGGCTTCAACATCGACCTCGCCGCCGCGATCAGCGAAAAGCTTGGCGCACCGATTGAAGTGACCGCTGCGCAATTCTCGGGCCTGATCCCTGCCCTGCAAGCGGGCACCTATGACTTCCTCGTCGCGCCTGTGACCGTCACCGAAGAGCGTGCCGCAAACCTGCTGTTCAGCGAAGGTTTCATGGGAACCAACTTCCGGTTTGTCGTCCCCCAAGGCTCGGAAGCGGCAGACTTCACCGACCTTGACGGGTTCAAGGGCAAAACCATCGCGGTGAACAAAGGCTCGGTTTACGAGTCCTTCCTCGCTGACCGCGCCGACGAATATGGTTGGGAAGTTGTTTCTTTCGGCACCAACACTGACGCAATTCAGGCCGTCACTTCGGGCCGTGCAGATGCCTCTCTCGGTGGTGCGACGACCTCGGCGTGGGCCGTGAAAAAGAACCCCGCGATCGAGCTGTCCTATGAATACGAAACCGGCCTCGTTTGGGCGTTCCCCTTTCGCAAGGATGACGCGCCGACCCGTGACCTGATCGATAGCGTTCTCGAATGCCTCAAGACCGATGGCACCATGGTCGCTCTGTCGGAAAAATGGTTTGGCGTCACCCCTGCCGAAGGCACGACCATCGTCACCCCGACGCCGGGCTACGGTACACCGGATTTCGCGGGCTATGACGCGACCGAACACGAGGTGACCTGCACGTTCTAAGACGTCGCGTCATCTCTCACAGGTCTGGCCCGTCGTCCCCCTCCAGCTTCGGCTTTGACGGGCCAGCACTTTGTTTCTGGCCAAACCCCAAGACCACAGAGGCCCCCCTTATGTCCCAGCCCCGCGCCATGCTCGAGATACACGCGCTCGAGAAAAGCTTCGGTCAAACCGAGGTTCTCAAGAATATAGATTTGAAGGTGCGCGAAGGGGAGCTTGTGTTTGTCATCGGACCTTCGGGGTCAGGCAAATCCACGATGCTGCGCTGTTGCAACCGGCTCGAAGAGCCGACGTCCGGCGCCATCATGATCGACAATGAGCGTATCACCGACATCCCGCGCCGTGATCTGGACAAGATGCGGCTGAAAGTCGGGATGGTGTTTCAAGGTTTCCACCTCTACCCGCATATGACCGTCCTGAAAAACGTGATGCTCGCGCAGGTGAAGGCGCTTGGCCGCTCCAAGGTAGAGGCCGAAGCGCGCGCGCTCGACATGCTGGATCAAGTGGGTCTGAAGCATAAGGCTGATGCGCGCCCTTCGGAACTGTCTGGGGGTCAGCAGCAGCGTGTCGCGATCGCGCGCGCGGTCGCACTTGATCCCAAAGTCATGCTGTTTGATGAGCCGACCTCTGCGCTCGATCCCGAACTGGTTGGCTCGGTCCTCAAGGTGATGAAAGAGCTGCGCCAGAAAGGCATGACCATGCTGGTGGTCAGCCACGAGATGGCCTTTGCCCGCGAGGCAGCGGATCGTGTTGTCTTTATGGACGGCGGATATGTCGTCGAACAAGGCCCGCCCGAAGAGGTCTTTGGCAATCCGAAATCTGACCGGCTCAAGGCGTTCCTGTCACGCGTTTCAGGGAATGAAGTGGCCTGATGCGGTTTCTCGAGACATTCTTTAATCCGGCGGTGATCGGTCAGTATTTGCCCGACATCTTTGCCGCCATGTGGGTCACGATCTATCTGGCCGTGGCGACCGTTATAACCGGTGTCCTGCTGGGGGGCGCTCTGGCGTGCATCCGCACCGCGAACCTCAAAGTCGTGAACTTCTTTATCATCGTCTTTGCTGACATCATGCGCGCCCTGCCGCCGCTGGTGCTGATCCTGATCCTCTATTTCGGGATGCCATCCGTGGGCCTGAGCTTGTCTGCGGAAGTCGTGATCTGGCTGGTTCTGTCAGCCGTTCTGACCGCCTTTGCTGAAGAAATCTTCTGGGGCGGACTGACTGCCGTCCCCGCTGGTCAGTGGGAAGCTGGCCGTGCGACGGGGCATTCCAAGTTCCAAACCCTGATCTATATCGCCCTGCCCCAAGCCGTGCGCATGGGCATCCCGCCGCTGGTCAATCGCATCCTCGCGACGACCAAGCTCACTGCGCTTGGCTCCGTGATCGGGGTCAAAGAGATCCTGTCCGTCGCCTCGTCCGCGCAAAGTTTCTCTGGCTCCGCGACGCCGCTCACGATGGCAGCGGTGGCCTACATGATCATCTTTATCCCCGCCGTCATTGCGTCCCACTGGGTGGAACGACGCTTCAGCTACAAGATGTGAGGGCGGCAAAATGGATATGTTTCTAACCACATTCTTCAACATCGACATTATGATGCAGGCGCTGCCGCTCTTGCTCAAAGGGGCGGTGACCACGCTACAGCTTTGCGCGGTGGTAATTATCTGCGGCCTGTTTGGCGGGCTGATGTTGGCACTTGGCGCACTTAGCCCCCGCGGGTGGCTGCGCTGGACGTCTGTCATCTACATCGACCTCTTCCGCGCAATCCCACCGCTGGTTCTGCTGATCTTTGTCTATTCCGGTCTGCCCTTTGCAGGGCTGGAATTGGCGCCCTTCTCGGCTGTCGTGATCGCGTTCTTTATGAACAACTCCGCTTACTTTGCCGAGGTGTTCCGCGCTGGCATCAACGCCGTCCCCAAGGGTCAAACCGAAGCTGCGCGCGCAACCGGTCTGTCGCCCACGCAAACCATGATCCACGTTGTCCTGCCCCCTGCGATCCGCAATGTGCTGCCCGACTTGCTGTCCAACACCGTCGAGGTGGTCAAGCTCACCTCGCTCGCCTCCGTCGTGTCCCTGTCCGAGCTTCTGTACTCGGCCAACATGGCGCGCTCGGTGACCTATAACGCCTCGCCTCTCGTACTGGCGGCGCTTCTCTATCTGGCCGTTCTCTGGCCGCTGGTTCGGGTCATCTCCCGCTACCAGCGCGGTCTGGCCGTCAAATAATCGAAAGGAATTACACAATGACCAAGATGATCATCGGGGGTGCGCAGATTGGCGGCATCCAGAAGGACGAAACCCGCGACGAGGTTGTCGCGCGTATGATGGCGCTGATGGATCAGGCCCACGAGAAGGGCGTTGAATTCCTGACCTATCCCGAGATGACTTTGACCACTTTCTTTCCGCGGTTCTATGTCGAGGATCGCGCAGAATTCGACCACTGGTTCGAAACCGAGATGCCGAATGAGGCCACCGCGCCGCTGTTCGCCAAGGCCAAAGAATACGGCATGGGCTTTTCCTTTGGCTATTGCGAGCTGACGCCGGAAGGTGAGCATTTCAACACCTCGATCATCGTGTCCCCTGAGGGAGAGATCGTGTTGAAGTACCGCAAAACCCACTTGCCCGGTCACTCGGAATACGAGCCGGAACGCAGCCACCAGCACCTTGAAAAACGGTATTTCCTGCCAGGCGATACAGGTTTTAACGTTGTACGCAGCCAAGGCGCGATCATGGGTCTGGCCATCTGCAACGACCGCCGCTGGCCCGAAAGCTGGCGCGTGATGGGTCTGCAGGGCGTGCAGCTTGTGAGTATCGGCTACAACACGCCGTCGCAGAACAACCTGTCCAAAGAAGAAGGTATTGAGCGGCGCGTGTACCACCACGAACTGTCGGTCTGCGCCGGGGCCTACCAGAACTCGACCTATGCTGTGGCCGTCGCGAAATGCGGCATGGAAGACGGCAACCACATGTTCGCAGGCTCGATCATCGTGGACCCCGATGGCTTTGTGATCGCTCGCGCCGAGGGCGAAGGGGACGAGCTGATCGTGGCCGAGGCTGACTTTGACAAATGCGCCTTTGGCAAGTCGACCATTTTCAACTTTGAGGCCCATCGCCGTATCGAACATTATGGACTGATTGCATCCCAGACCGGCGTAAAGGAACCCTCTGAATGACTTTTGAAACCGTAATTCACGGCGGCACCATTGTTACCGCCGAGGGCCAGTTTAAGGGCGATATCGGGATTGCGGATGGACGGATCGTCGCTGTGTCCGAAAAGCTGGATGGCGGCGACACGCGCATCGACGCCGGCGGGCGGCTGGTTATGCCGGGCGGGATCGAAACCCACGCCCACATCGCACAGGAAAGCTCGTCGGGGGTGATGACCGCCGATGACTACCTGTCCGGCTCGATCTCGGCTGCGTTTGGCGGCAATTCGTCGTTTATCCCCTTTGCCGCTCAGCAAAGGGGCCAGTCCGTTGATGACGTCATCAAGACCTACGACGCCCGGGGTGAACGGTCTGTCATCGATTACTCCTACCACCTGATCATCTCGGACCCGACGGAGAAGGTTTTGACCGAAGAGCTGCCGCGCGCTTTTGCTCGCGGCATCACCTCGTTCAAGGTCTTCATGACCTACGACCTGATGAACCTTGGCGATGGGGGCATGCTCGATATCCTCTCGGTGGCGCGCGAGCATGGTGCGATCACTATGGTCCATGCCGAAAATAACGACATGGTTAAGTGGATGAACAAGCTCCTGGCCGCGCGCGGTCTGAGCGACCCAAAATACCACGCAATTTCGCGTCCTGAATTGGCCGAAGAAGAGGCGATCAACCGCGCTGTACAACTGGCCAAACTGGTGGACGCACCCTTGTTCGTCGTCCATGTGTCGACCGAAGGCGGGGCAGAGATTATCCGCCGGGAGCAGTGGAACGGGGCGAAGCTTTATGCCGAGACCTGCCCGCAATATCTGGCGCTGACCCGCAATGATCTGGACCGTCCCGGTACAGAGGGGGCCAAGTACATCTGTTCGCCGCCGCTGCGGGACGAAGCCACCCAAGAAGTACTGTGGAAGCATATTCGCATGGGCACCTTTGTGGGCGTTCACTCGGACCACGCGCCCTATCGCTATGACGAAACGGGGAAATTCGTGAATGGGGCTGATGTGCCCTATTCGAAAATTGCCAACGGCATGCCGGGGATTGCAGCCCGTCTGCCCTACCTCTTTTCAGAAGGGGTCGTGAAAGGGCGCATCACGCCCGAGCAGTTTGTGGCTCTGTCGTCCAGCAACACCGCCAAGGTGTTTGGCTGCACCACCAAAGGCCGGATCGCACCGGGTATGGACGCGGACATTGCTATCTGGGACCCAGAAGAGCGGCGCACCGTTCGCGCAGTGGATCAGCACGACAACATGGACTATTCCCCATTCGAAGGCATGGAACTGACCGGCGTGCCCAAGCTGGTCATGAACCGCGGCCGTGTCATCGTCGAAAATGATGAACTCATGGCAACCGAAGGTCAGGGCCAGTTCTTTGGCCGTGCGCCCGTGGATCTGCGCGGTACGCCCGACTATGTAGCCAAAGAGTTCGATCCGGCGCAAAACTTCGGGACAGTCCTGCGATGAGCGATCCGATCCTGATCATCAATCCGAATAGCTCGGGCGAGGTGACGGATGGCATTCGGCATGCGGTCGCCGTTCTGGGTCCGCATTTCGAAGTCATCGACATCCAGCAAAGCCCCGCGACAATCGCGAGCGACGAAGATGTCGCCCGCGCGGGACTCGAGGTTTTGGCGACATCGCGTGCACGGCCCGATGCCTCAGCCTATATCACGGCGTGCTTTTCGGATCCGGGTCTCGATCTCTTGCGCGCCGAGGGTGTGAAGACTGCTATTGGATGTCAGGAGGCTGGCATTCTGACGGCGCTCGCGCGTGCGGACCGCTTTGGGATCATTGCGCTGTCAGAACGCTCGATCCCGCGCCACATGCGCAAAATGCGGCAGATGGGAGTGGCTGAACGTCTGGCTGGCGAGTTAGCCCTGCCTGGTGTGTCGGCTGCCGCTTCGGGGCGTGACGAGGCCGTCTATGCGTTGGTCCGAGACAAGGCCGAAAAGCTTGGCCAAATGGGCGCGGGCGCGATCGTTTTGGGCTGTGCGGGCATGGCACCGATCCGTGCGCGCTTGGAGCAAGATACAGGATTGGCTGTGATCGACCCCGTGATGGCCGCTGCAAGTATCGCGCTTGGCGCGGTGCTCGGCTGACGGGCAAAAGGACTGAAAAGAATGGCAAAAATCGAAGATATGCCGGACGTCTCCCTGCGGCTCTTGGAGATTTTTGCCGCGATGATGCGATGCTCCACAACTGTCGAAACTGCGGAATTTCTCGGGGTCTCTCAGCCCGCCGTTTCTGCGGGGTTGAGGCAACTCGAAAGCCAGCTGGGGATCACCCTCTTTGAACGGACAGGGCGGCGCCTGCAGCCCACCGCCGAGGCGCGTGATCTGTTCGAAGAGATACGACCGCTCTTTGGCTTGCTACGGTCGTTTTCGACGCGGGCGCGCGACATGCGCTCTGGCCGTGTGGGGCGGCTGCGCGTCATTGCGACCCCGCCCTTGGGGTATTCTATTGGTCCCAAGGCCTTACGCGCTTTCCTGTCGGACCGACCGAACGTCACGGTCGCGTATGATGTCCGGCGCTTGTCAAACGTGCTCGAAGCGATCGAGACGGGGCAAGCCGATGTTGGGCTGGTCTTGAACGCCGAGAAGTTGGAAACTGTAAACTCCGAGATTGTTCAGCGCAGTCAGATGGTGGTGCTATTGCCCGAGGACGATCCACTGGCCGAGCAAGGCACCATAGCCGCCGAGGACCTGAAAGGGCGGCAAATCGTGGGCATTGATCAGGCCTCGCAACTGGGGCGTCTGGTCGCCAAGGGATTTGCGTTAGGATCGGCCACTTATGAGCCTCAGATCGAGGTGCGGTATTGCCAGACAGCGGCGGCGCTGGTGGCGGACGGCATGGGGCTGACGGTCGTGGACCCTTACTCTGCCCAACCCTATCTGCAGCGAGGGCTTGTCGCGCGGCCCTTTATGCCGGCCTGCGAAATTCGGGCGTCCGTTTTAACGCGTAAAGGCGTGCCGCATTCCAGCACCCTACTTGGCTTCATGGAGGCTATCCGCGCTCACATTAACACTTGAGCCGGCGCTAACGACAAAAGGCGATGCTCAATGCATCGACTGCCCGCGCGCCAGAGCAAGGTGGTGTTGCGAATGGTGATTGCCAGTTGCCATCAGCCCAAAGAACCCAAGACCGCGCACTTGCGCCTCGGCCTCTTTGCTGGTGACGGTCCAAACCAGAGTGTCATCCTCCGTTTGAACCTTGCTGTTCCAACCTGTTTCGGCAGCAACCACAGGCCCGTGGGCTGGAACCATCCGCCAAGCTGCTTCTGCACCAGGACTTTGGCGGGAAATGGTCATTTCTAGACCGCCAGGCACAGCTCGTTCGGCCACGACGACGTTGAGGACCAATTCATTCATGTCCTGCAAGTGCTGCCTTAGCGCGCCGATGTCGACCTTGGACCAATCGGTGTGAGGATCAGCGGCCAGAAGTGCCACGATCTCTGCCAATGCAGCAAAAGCGCCCTGCCCGCCTTCGGTCGGTGCGGCTTGTTGCATAGCAACCTGATGGCCGGAGTGATCGTGGGATTGAGCGATCGCCGCAGCGGGTAGCAGCAACATCGCGGCGAATACGGCCTTCATGGGTGGGATCATCCTTTTGCTCGTTGTGTCTGCTACGGTCTTGGTTCGCCAAGTCGGCTCATGACCACAACGCTATGCGGCCTTTGCCGCCCTGTCGACAGCGCAATTTCCCCGAAAACGTCCCCACGGGCGCCCCAACACAAGTTCATTTGGAACCTTCCGGCGCTGGAAGGGCGTTTATTTTCCAAGCGACACATTGCAAGTGCGCGCGCCGCTCCCCTCTGCGACTGCGCTTTCACAGGAGACATTTGATGCCCAAAGATACCCAAACTGCAACGCTCTACCGCATGGTGATGCCAGAACACGTGTGCCCCTACGGCCTGAAGTCCAAAGACCTGCTCGAGCGACAAGGCTATACCGTCGACGACCACTATCTGGAGACCCGCGAGGAAACCGATGCCTTCATGGAAAAGCATGGGGTCAAGACAACGCCACAGACGTTTATCAATGGCGAACGCATCGGGGGTTATGATGACCTGCGCGTTCATTTCGACATTGATCCTCCGAAGGAAGAGCAAAGCGACACCAGCTACCAGCCGGTCATCGCGATCTTTTCGGTGGCCGCGCTGCTGGCGCTTGGGCTGTCTTGGCACCAATACGGCACGCTTCTGTCCGTGTGGGCGGTGGAATGGTTTATCTCTTTATCTATGGCGATCCTAGCGATCCAGAAACTGCAGGACATCGAAAGCTTTTCGACCATGTTCCTAAATTATGACCTGCTGGCACGTCGTTGGGTGCGCTACGGCAAAATCTATCCCTTTGGCGAAGCGATAGCTGGTATCCTGATGACCGCGGGCGCGCTCACGTGGCTATCGGTCCCTGTGGCCTTGGTCATCGGTACAATCGGCGCGGTGAGCGTGTTCAAAGCTGTCTACATCGACAAACGCGAGCTGAAATGTGCGTGTGTGGGCGGGTCCTCGAATGTGCCGCTCGGCTTCGTGTCCCTGACCGAAAACGTGATGATGGTGGCGATGGCTCTCTGGATGGGGGGCAAGGCTCTGTTCGGCTAAGGTGCCGCGTCTGTGATGATCTGCGCCTTGACCCCGCCGAGCGGCTTGCGGCAAAGTTATCCGCACATCTGACTGCGGGAACGGAATGCGCCTGATCATTGTCTTATTGTTGACCGGCTTCATGGCCCTGTTTGCCCTACCCGGCGCAGGCATGGCCCATGGCACGGTTGGCGAGACGAGCATGAACGGCCACGCAGTCCCCTGCCCCGAATGCCCAGAAAGTATTGCCGGAGAGATGGGTCCACATGACTGCGCGCACATGGCCTCGTGCGCGGGTCCGGTTCTGCAAACGCAGGCTCTGACGCTCCCCATTGTGCAGAAGGAGGCGCCGTGCCACATGATGCCGCCACCCCATCGTCTGTCCAGCACATTTCGGCAAATCGACCTGCCGCCGCCCCGTCTGCGCGCCTGACCCTTTGCAATGGCCTGCCCTGATCATGGGCGGGCGGACAGGATCAGCGCAATGACGCGCGACGACAGGACAAGATTTATGAACAAGAAGATCATCGTTGGGGGCGCTGCTCTCCTCATCGCCGCAGGGGCTTATGTGTCCCTGACCCAGACCGAGGCCCAAGAGGCCGCGACCGCCATCCCACCCCAAGGCAACCCAATTGTCGAGGTGATACTGCCCGAAACTCTCTCGGCCGAGGCGCAGATGGGCAAACGCGCCTTTGACGCTGTTTGCGCCGCGTGTCACGGCACCAACGCGGCGGGAAACAAGGCCGCCGGCCCGCCCTTGGTGCACAAAATTTACGAACCGAGCCACCACGGCGACATGTCCTTTGTGCTGGCCGTGCAACAGGGCGTGCGCGCGCACCACTGGCGGTTCGGTAATATGCCACCCCAAGACGGGCTGACAAAAGCCGACGTTGCCGCGATTATCGCCTATGTGCGCGAACTTCAGCGCGCCAATGGCATCAACTAGGGGCGCGGCATGAACATCTCTCGCAGAACATTTTGCGCAGGAATGGGGGGCCTCGCTGGTCTGTCCTTGGTTCCGCCAGCATTGGCGCAAACTCACAGGCTGACGGCGCGCAAAGCGACCGTGCAACTCGCCCCCGAAGGTTACCCCGCCACCGATGTCTGGTCCTATGACGGTACTATCCCCGGCCCGATGATCCGTGTCCCCCAAGGGGCACGTGTGCAGCAAACGCTGGTCAATGAATTGGATGTGCCAACCAGCATCCATTGGCATGGTATACGCATCGACAACGCCATGGACGGGGTGGCTGGACTGACGCAGCCCCCCGTCGCACCAAGCGAAGAATACACGTATGACTTCGCCGTGCCGGACGCGGGTACGTACTGGTATCACGCGCACATGAACTCGATGGAGCAAGTCGGGCGCGGCTTGTCTGGCCCGCTGATCATCGATGAAGCGACGCCGCCGGATGTGGACCGCGACGAGGTCCTGATGCTGAATGACTGGCTTCTGGACCCTGAGACAGGCGCCTTCTCTGAACCCTTTTCCCATCCGATGATGATGAGCCACGGCGGGCGCACAGGAAACCTGATCGGGGTGAACGGTGACTTCGCCTATGCCATGACCTCCCGTACCGGCGAGCGCCTGCGTCTCAGGCTCATCAATGCCGCGAACGCCCGCATCTTTGTTCTGCGGCTCCAAGGGATGGAGGGCTGGACTGTTGCTTTGGATGGAATGCCGTTGGATACTCCTGATCCAATTGGCGAAGAGATCATCCTCGCTCCTGCGCAGCGCGTTGACCTGATCGTGGACGTTACAGCGACCGCGGACCAGCCAGCGGGCGTGTTGATGTCTCTGAATAGCGACGGGTGGGAGGCATTGGTTGAAATGACTGTCTCTGGCAGCACTGATCGCCGCCCTGACGCGCCCGAGCCTCTGCCTGCCAACACCAACACAGCATTGCCCGATCTGAGCCAAGCGCAGCAGTTCGATCTGGTGATGGAAGGCGGCGCCATGGCAGGCATGGAAAGCGCCGTGTACCAAGGCGAAACGCTCGATTTCCGCGCCCTGATCGACCGCGGCCAGTTTTGGGCACTATCGGGCCAGGCGGGCATGTCAGAAACGCCCTTTGCCTCGCTGACCCAAGGCGATGTCGCCCGCGTGACACTGACCAATCGCACGGCCTTTCCTCATGCAATGCATCTGCACGGAATGCATTTCCGTGAGGTGCGCGATGACGGCAGCCTCGGCCCACTCAGAGATACGATCCTGTCGTTCCCCGAACAGCCGCTTGAGATTGCATTCGTCGCGGACAATCCGGGAAAATGGCTCTTCCATTGCCATATGTTGGCCCATGCGGCATCTGGCATGAACACGTGGATCGAAGTGATCTAAACACCTCAAATAATAGAACGACCCCATAGGAAGATGACTATGAAAAAGACCATGACATTCGCGCTTATCGCATTCGGCACCGCCGCTTTGGCCCATGGCGGAGTGAAAGACAAAGATGTGATGGCGCGGATGGAGGTCATGAAAGCCATCGGTGATCAAGTGAAGGTCATCGGCACCATGGCCAAAGGCGAGCGCGCCTTTGATGCAGATGCAGCGAATGCCGCGCTGGCCGAACTCGCTGTGCACTCGGCCAAAATCGCCCCGTCTTTCGAAAAGCCAGCTCAGGACCCGAAGTCCGAAGCACTGCCGATCATTTGGGAGCAGTGGGATGACTTCGCCGCATTGGCTGCGGACTCTGAGACGACCGCGTCCGCCCTCGCAGGCACCATCACCTCTGAAGCGGACCTCCGCCCCGCCTTGGGCCGCATCGCGGGCACCTGCAAGGCGTGTCACTCGACCTATCGGGAATGAGGACGCCTAAGCGTTGAAGTGTGTAATCGATGGCTATCTCATATTGAATTAGCCGTCGATTGTTTGCTGCTCTCCCAGCGGAGCAATCTTATGTAGCCTACTCGGAAAACGCAGCTACAAACGCATCGACTGCGGCATCGCTGTCCAACTGCGCCCACGCTTCCATTCCAACTGGGCCAGAATACCCCATCTTTTTCAGGCCCGCGGCGATTGCGGGATAATTGATCTCGCCCGTGCCCGGCTCATAGCGTCCCGGATTGTCGGCAACCTGAACTTCCCCAATCCAAGGCAAGCACTTCTCGCACCAGCGCAGTAAATCGCCTTCGCCAATCTGCGTATGGTACAGATCAAGGTTGATCCTGAGTTGCGGGCGATCAATGGACGAGACAAGTGCCAATACGTCTTCTGTCCGGCCAAAGGGACAACCCGGGTGATCCAACAGGTTCAGGTTTTCCAGGGTAAAGACGACGCCCTCGTCCTCTGCCATATCGCAAATGCGGTTCAGCGTGTCCTTTGCCTTGATCCACATGGGACCTGTGATCACATCGTGCTGCCACTCGGGAATGCCCCCCTCGCCAAGGCCTGTGCCGTGCAAATTTAGCCGCTCCACGCCAAGCCGTTTGCCCACCTGCACCGTTTCGCGCGCCGATGCGATCAGCGCATCCGCGCCCGCGTCATCAGCCAAACGGCCAACCAAATAGCCATTCATGATGGTGTAGTTGGCACCCACGGCCTCGAGCTTCGCGAGGTCGTGATCTGGGTAATTCCACAGACCCACGCCAAGGCCCCGCTCAGTCAAACGGGCAGCGCGCCATTCAATCGGTTTGTCGAGCCAGAGCATTTCTGCGCAGGCGGCCAGCTGAAAACTCTGGGACATCTCTGGTTTCCTCTTAGAACATGTGCTCGACTTCGGGGGCTGGGACGAAGCGCCATTTGCGCAGGGGTCCTGCCATGACGTTCAGGTAATACATCTCGAACCCGTAGGGCGCGCCGCAAGGGTGGTGGCCACGAGGGACGCAGACCACATCGCCATCTTTGACGGCCATGGTTTCATCCAGCTGCCCGTCATCCGTGTAAACGCGCTGGATGCCAAACCCATCAGCGGGGTTCAGGCGGTGGTAATAGGTCTCTTCCAGGTATGTGATGCGCGGGAAGTCGTCTTCGTCGTGGCGATGGCTGGGAAAGGACGACCAATGACCCGCAGGGGTGAACACTTCGGTGACCAAGAGGCTGTCACAGTAGTCCTCATTCTCCATCGCGATGTTGTTGATGTAGCGCGTGTTGACGCCTTCACCGCGCTGGGTCAGTTCGATTCCATCTGGCCCAATCTGGCGCGCTTCGTGGCCGCCCATACCGGGGGCAGAACAGACTGCGATCGTGCACTCGGTGGTGGCGGTTGCTTCCCATTTGTCGTCGCTGGGAACGTAGAGGCAGTGGGGCGGTGTCTTCTCGAATACGCTCATCCGCTCGCCAAGCTCGCCCCAGTCCTTGCCCGCGGCAGTAAAGGTGGCCTTGCCCGCGACCATCACCAGAATGACTTCCCGATCCCCCGTGACCTCGGACACGCTTTCACCCTCGCGCAGGCGATACAGCGAGAAGCCCACATACCGCCAGCCCGCCGACTCCGGCGTTATCTGGTGGACCTTGCCGTGGTCGCCAAAAGGTTTCTTCAAAAGGTCAGCCATCATTTTTATCCTTGTCCTCATGGGCACGGCGATATCCCGGCCCCAGCAGCTTGAATGCTGCATAGGCCCCCGCGGCCCCAAACATCAGCGCCCATCCGGGCGATCCAGTGGCCACCTCGAACAGCGCCCACCCCAGGCACAGCGCGACAATCACAATGCGCCGCCAGAGCGGGGCAAAGAACGGATCGGTCGGATCAATCATCCAGTCTCTCCTCTTGGAACTCTCCGCCCACACAGTCAGGGATCGCTCCGGCCTGTGCAACCGGAACGCCTGTTCCCCTCAGATCAAACCCACCTCGCCCGCAATCCGCTTGAGCGTATGCAGACCAAGGGTCTGATAGAGCAGTGGATTGCGCAGGTCTGGATCCTGCTCGGCTTCAATCACGATCCAGCCGTCATAGCCTTCGTCCTTCAGGACTTGCAGCAAGGGCGCAAAGTCCACCGCCCCGTCCTGATCGCCAGGCACCGTAAAGGCCCCTGCCAGAACGCCCTGCAAGAATGACAGGTTCTCGGCACGGACCTTGGCGGTCACATCCGGACGGATATTCTTGGCATGGAAATGAGCCACGCGGTTCACATGCTTGCGCAGCACGGCCTCGGGATCGCCGCCACCGAAGGTACAATGCCCCGCATCAAACAGAAGCTGCGTGGCCGGACCAGTCGCGGCCATAAACGCATCGATTTCTTCGGGGCTTTCAACCACGGTGCCCATGTGGTGGTGATAGGCCAAAGTGATCCCTTCGCCGGCCAGATAGGCCGCGAATTCTTCCATCTTTGCGCCAAAGGCGACCATCTCATCGTTCGTCAGGCGGGGTCGATCATTCACGGGCACGTCAGGGCTGCCATGCACGGTGTTGGAACATTCGCACACGATGCACACCTTGCAGCCATTGTGCTTGAGCTTGGCCAGATGCCCCTGAGCAGCGGCGATTTCGTCCTCGACCGATCGAGTCAGCAGTTCGGTGGAGTACCAGCCCGACACAAAGACCATGCCATAGTCGGCCAGCAGCGCGCGAAGCGCCTCTGGGTCATCTTGCGGCCAGCGGTGCCCATTCTCGATCCCGTCAAAGCCGATCAGGCGGCCCGCTTCCTCAAGGATCCGCTGGGTCGGGATGTCCTTCCCGATCGATTGGTCATCATCATTGGCCCACGCAATGGGGTTGGTGCCGAACCTGATCATTGTGATCTCTTTCTTCCTTCTGTGGTCCCTTCATCTTGGGACCAAATACTTCGGGGTGCGGGGCAGCGCCCCGCGTGTCCCGCCATTCGCGTCAGTTCACGCCGGTCTGTTTTGCGATCTGGGTGATGTACTCGGCATAGCGGTTGCGCTGTTTCTCGCGGTCGCTGACCTCTGGCACGGCGACGTCCCAGAAGTACCCGTGTTCGCCAGCGGAGGTCTCGAGGCCGGTGCCGGGGAAGTCCTTGGCGATGGTGTCGATCACGATCACTGTGGGGATGTTCCGCGCGCGGGCTGCCTTGATTTCGGCTTCCAGCGCGTCAGTGCCGCTGGCCTTAACCGCATAGGCGCCCATAGAGGCCGCGTGGGCCACGTAATCGATCTCGGGCTGAACCTCGATGTTGCAATCGACGTACATGTTGTTGAAGGGCTCGCCGCCGCAGCCCTTGGTCTGCAGTCGGTTGATGCAGCCGTAGCCGCGGTTGTCGGTCAGCACCACGGTGAAGGGAATGCGGCGCATCACAGCGCTCGCCAGTTCCGCGTTCGCCATCATATAGCTGCCATCGCCAACAAAGCAGATGACCTCGCGCTCGGGACGCGCCAGCTTCAGCCCCATGGCGCCCGCTACTTCGTAGCCCATGCAGGAATAGCCGTATTCCATGTGGTAGCCGCCTTGACTTGGTTGCCACAGCAGCTTCAGCGCGCCGGGCATGGTGCCCGCGGCACACATGGCAATCGCGCTTTCGCCTGTGGCGCGCTGAACCGCACCGATCACCTGACCGTCGGTGGGCAGGCCGTCCTGATCCTCGGGACGGGCGCAATAGGCATCCACCGCCCGCAGCCAGTCTTCGCGGGCTGCCGGATCGCAGGCTTCGGCGCGGTAGTCCCCCAAGAGATCGGTCAAGAGTTCCAGCGCCACCTTCGCGTCCGCCACAAGGGCCTCTGCCCCGTGCTTGGCCGCGTCATAGCCGTGGATGTTGACCGAGACCAGCTTGGCGCCCTCTGCAAACATGGTCCGCGAGCCGGTGGTAAAGTCCTGGAACCGGGTGCCAACCCCGATCACCACATCGGCCGATGCCGACACAGCGTTCGCCGCCGCCGACCCGTCCACGCCACTGGCACCAAAGCTCATGGGATGGCTCTGGGGCAGCGCCGATTTACCGGCCTGAGTCTCGGCCACGGGAATGTTGTGCTTGGCGGCGAACGCTGCCAGCGTCTCTTCGGCTTGGCTATAGATCACACCGCCGCCGGCGATGATCACGGGGTTCTTGGCGCCTTTGATCGTCTCGGCCACACGGGCCAGCTCGCCAGCATCAGGCGCCGGACGGCGGATATACCACACACGGGGCTCAAAGAAGTCTTCGGGCCAGTCATAGGCCTCGGCCTGCACGTCCTGACAGAATGCGATGGTCGCCGGACCACAGTTCGCCGGATCGGTCATGACCCGCAGGGCGCGGGGCAGCGCGGACAGCAGATGCTCGGGCCGCGTGATGCGGTCAAAATATCGGCTCACGGGCTTAAAGCAGTCATTGGCACTGATGGTGCCGTCGTCAAAATCCTCGACCTGCTGTAGCACAGGGTCGGGCTTGCGGTTCGCGAACACATCGCCCGCCACAATCAAGAGCGGCAACCGGTTCACATGCGCGAGCGCCGCAGCCGTCACCACGTTCGTGGACCCCGGCCCAATGGACGAGGTCACGGCCATCGCCCGCGTGCGCTTCTTGCCCTTGGCATAGGCAATCGCCGCA